>CAZSAF010000131.1:2532-7945 GCA_964604605.1 uncultured Lachnospiraceae bacterium | reverse complement strand
GCGTTGCGGCCATTATAGCAATTTTGCTTCCCAAACACAAGGCTTACTGTTATAATGGAAGCAACACGGGGCTGGAATTCTGCCTGGAATTCCGCCCCTTTGGAAACTTTCGCAAAAGGAAGAATGCCATGATCAACATACAAAAGTATGTCCAGGCGGAAAGCCTGGAGGAGGCTTTTCAGCTGAATCAAAAACGAAGCGCCCGCATTCTGGGCGGTATGCTCTGGCTGAAGCTGGGCCGGGGCACCGTGGGCACTGCCATTGACCTGGGCCGCCTGGGCCTGGAGGCCATAGAGGAGACGGAGGACCGTTTCTCCCTGGGCGCCATGACCACCCTCCGGCAGCTGGAGCTGCACCCGGGGCTGAACGCCTACACCCGGGGCGCCGCCGCCGCTGCGGTCCGGGATATTGTGGGCGTCCAGTTCCGGAATATGGCCACCGTGGGGGGCAGCGTCTGGGGCCGCTTTGGCTTCTCCGATGTGCTGACCCTGCTTCTGGCCCTGGACACGGAGGTGGAGCTGTACCAGGGCGGCCTGGTGCCCCTGGAGGAATTTGCCTCCCGGAAGCCGGACAAGGACATTCTGGTCCGGGTTCACATCCGGAAAACTCCCGGCGCCGTGGCCTATACGGCCATGCGGATCCAGCGGACAGACTTTCCAGTGCTCACCTGCGCCCTGTCCCGGATGAACGGGGAATACCGGGCGGTGATCGGCGCCCGGCCGAGCCGGGCCATGCGGATCCGGGACGAGAAGGGCCTGCTGCGGGAAGGGATTCATGAAGAGAGCGCCCGGGCCTTTGGGGACTGGGCGGCGGAACAGGTGCCCACCGGAACCAATGTCCGGGGAAGCGCCGCCTACCGGACCCACCTGGTCCGGATACTGACCCGGCGCGCCGCGCTGGAGCTGGGAGGGCTGCTGTAATGGAAATCAAACTGACCTTAAACGGAAAAACCATCACCGGGCAGATTGACCCGGACCTGCTGCTCCTGGACTTTCTGCGGGACCACGGCTGCCACAGCGTCAAGCGGGGCTGCGAGACCTCCGGCTGCGGCCTGTGCACGGTACTGCTGGACGGCCGCCCTATCCTCGCCTGCTCGCTGCTGGCCGCCCGGGCGGACGGCCACCACGTCCAGACTCTGGAAGGGCTCCAGGAGGAGGCGGCGGATTTTGTTGGCTTTATCGCGGACCAGGGGGCGGACCAGTGCGGCTTCTGCAATCCGGGCTTTGTGATGAACACCATCGCCCTGCTCCGGGAGAATCCGGCCCCCACAGACCAGGAAATTCGGGCCTACCTGGCCGGCAACCTGTGCCGTTGCTCCGGCTATGACGGGCAGCTGCGGGGCATCCGCAATTATCTGGAAAGCCGCCGGACAACCCGGCAGGGGGAGAATCCTCCGGATTCCCAGCCGGAAGAGAACCGCCGGGCAACCCAGACGGAAGGGAAGGAGGTACACCATGGAGAATAGAGAACACGCACCGGCCAGGCCCTTCCGCTCCGTCAACCAGTCGGTGCGGAAGAAGGACTCCATGCAGCTGCTCCTGGGGAAGGCAGTCTATATGGATGACATCACCCCGGAGGGGGCCCTTGTTGTAAAGCTCCTCCGCTCCCCCCACGCCAACGCCCTGGTGGAAGAGATCAACGCCGCGGCAGCCCGGAAGGTTCCCGGCGTGGCAGCAATCTACACCTGGGAGGATGTGCCCCGGAAGCGGTTTACCATTGCGGGCCAGACCTACCCGGAGCCCTCCCCCTACGACCGGCTGATCCTGGACCGGCATGTGCGCTTTGTGGGGGATCCGGTGGCCATTATTGCCGCGGAAACGGAAAAAGCCGCCCTACGGGCCATGCGGCTGATCAAGGTCAAGTACCAGGTGCTGGAGCCGCTGCTGGACTTCCGCACCGCCAAGGACAACCCCATCCTGGTACACCCGGAGGAGGACTGGGAGCCCTCCTGCCCGGTGGGCGGGGACAACCGCCGCAACCTGGTAGCCAGCGATGCCAACAGCGACGGGGATGTGGAGGCGGTGCTGGCGGACTGCGCCGTGGTCCTGGACCGGACCTATCACACCAAGGCCTTCAGCCAGGCCATGATGGAGACCTTCCGCACCTACACGGAGCTGGACCGGTACGGCCGGCTCCACGTGATCTCCTCCACCCAGATCATCTTCCACTGCCGCCGGATCCTCTCCCGGGCCCTGGGGATTCCCATGAGCAAAATCCGGGTGGAAAAGCCCCGGATCGGCGGCGGCTTCGGCGCCAAGCAGACGGCGGTCTGCGAGGTGTACCCGGCCTTTGTGACCCTGCAGACCGGGCGTCCGGCCAAGCTAATCTACACCCGAGAGGAGTCCCAGATTGCCGGCTCCCCCCGGCATGAGATGCAGCTGCGCATCCGCCTGGGGGCGGAGAAGGACGGGCGGATCCGCTGCATAGACCTGTACACCCTCTCCAACTCCGGCGCATACGGCGAGCACGGCCCCACCACCGTGGGCCTCACCGGCCACAAGTCCATTCCCCTGTACACCGGGAACCTGGAGGCCTACCGCTTTCGCTACGATGTGGTCTACACCAACCTCCAGTCCTCCGGGGCCTACCGGGGCTACGGCGCCACCCAGGGCATTTACGCCCTGGAGACCATTGTCAACGAGCTGGCGGAGCAGCTGGGCATGGACCCCACGGTGATCCGGGACAAAAACATGGTCAAAGAGGGGATGCAGATGCCCGCCTATTACAATGAAACCGCCAATGCCTGCGCCCTGGACCGGTGCATGGAGCACTGCCGGAAGATGTTCTACTGGGAGGAAAAATACCCGGTGCGGGATATGGGGAACGGCAAGGTACGGGCCGCCGGTGTGGCCATGGCCATGCAGGGCTCCTGCATCTCCCGGGTGGACGTGGGCTCCGCCACCATGAAGCTCAGCGAGGATGGCACCTACAACCTGATCATTGGCGCCGCGGACATGGGTACCGGTTGCGATACCATTTTGGCCCAGATGGCCGCCGAGTGCATGGACTGCTCCGTGGACGATGTAGCGGTTTTTGGGGCGGACACGGACATCTCGCCCTATGACTCCGGCTCCTACGCCTCCTCCACCACCTACGTCACCGGCAAGGCGGTGGAGAAGGCCTGCGGGGAACTGAAGGAAAAGATCTGCTCCATTGCCGCGGAGATGATGGACTGCGAGCCAGCGGCCGTAGTCTTTGAGGGCCGGCAGGTGCGGCGGCTGGACACCGGCCAGACCGTCAGCCTCCAGGACATCGGTTGGAAAACCCAGTCCTTCAGCAACCAGGCGGCGGAGGCCACCGCCAGCCACTCCTCCCCGGTCTCCCCGCCGCCCTTTATGGTGGGCATGGTGGAGATTGAGCTGGACAAGGAGACCGGCCTGGTGACGGTGCTGGACTACATGGCGGTGGTGGACTGCGGCACACCCATCAACCCGGCCCTGGCCCGGATCCAGACGGAGGGGGGGATTGTCCAGGGCATCGGCCACACCCTGATGGAGGATGTGCGGTACGACCACAACGGGCGGCCCATCGGCTCCTCCTTCCTCCAGTACAAGCTGCCCACCCGGCTGGACATAGGCAAACTGTGGGTGGAATTTGAGCAGAGCTACGAGCCCACCGGCCCCTTCGGCGCCAAGTCCATTGGGGAGATTGTCATCAACACCCCGGCGCCGGCCCTGACCCACGCCATCTACCGGGCCACCGGCGTCTGGCATCGGGAGCTGCCCATTACGCCGGAGCAGATTGCCCTGGGCAAGGAGGCGGAGGGCTAAGAGAGCAGCGGCGCAGACGCTCCGATTCCCGGAGAATACCTCCGGCCAGGGCTGCCAAAATCAAAATTTCCACGGCAATCCCGCCGGTATCGGGCAGGCCTGCAGGGTGCTACGCACAATCGCTTCATGCCGGGCCAGCCGTCTCCCCACCCATGCTCTCATCAATACCCCATAAATTTTTATAATGTACAATTTCTCCAATTGGATTGACACGTTATGTTTTCACATCTATGATGACCGGATCTCTACATTACCTCGGATTCGGAGCCGGCCCAGCAGGTCCGGGATGCCGGCGTGCCGGCGGTGAACCTGATGTTCTCCGACTATGACACCATGAAGGAATCCTTCACCAACCTGGGCCAGATCCTGGGCGGCGAGTACCAGGAAAAGCTGACCAAATGGTGTGAGTACCAGGAGGAGTGGGAGACCACCATCCGGGAGCGTCTGGCGGACGTGCCGGAGGATGAGAAGCCGGTGCTCTACTTCTGCGGCGCCGTTTACCTGGGCTCCCTGGCCTCGGCTCCCAACGCCTCCGAGCTGACCGAGGAAGAGATTCTGGCCCTGTATCCGGACCGTTTTACGGATATTGACATGGAGCAGCTTGTCTTTGGGTGGTCCTTATCTCCGGCGGCGTGCTGGTGCGCATCCGCTACCGGCTGAACGTGCTGTCCCTGGGGGAAAACGAGGCCAAGGCCCTGGGCATCAACGTCTCCCGGCCCCGCTGCTTTCCCGGCACTCAGGTCAGGACCCGTTCCTCCAGGAACCGCAGGCTCTCCCGGGCCTGCTCCGGCAGGCTGTTCTCTATGGTTATGGAAACGCCGGGGCAGTACCGGCGGATGGCCTGCTCCACCGAATCCCAGGGGATCGTCCCCTGCCCCAGAGCACTGTGGGTATCCTTCTCCCCCCGGTTGTCATGGAGATGCAGATGGCCGGTGCGCTCCCCCAGTCCGGCCAGCCACTCCTCCGGCCTCTGGGGGGAGAACACCCAGATATGGCCCAAGTCCAGGCAGGCGGTAAAGTGGGGGCAGCCCACCAGATCCAGGATCCGCCGGAGTATCTGCCAATGAAGATCCATCACGTTTTCCAGGTGCACCGCCAGGCTGCCATCGGTTCTCTCCAGGAACTCCTTCCAGAACTCCGCCGCCTTCTCCGGCCAGCCGGTCTCATAGCAGGTGGCCGGGAGGAAGCCGGTGTGGAACACAATCCGGTCCGCCCCCAGCTCTGCCGCCGCCCGGTACGCCTGCCGGCACCGCCGCAGTGTGGCCTCCCGGATCAGGGAGTCAAAGCTGCCGGGGTTCAAGTCCAGAAACGGCCCGTGGACGGAAAGGGGGCGGGTTTCCAGCCACCGCCCCATCCGCTTCCGGTAGTCCCGCACCGCCTCTGTTCCCCGATCCAGGTTATCCCCTATGCTGAATTCTATGGTTTCCACGCCCCAGGCCGGATGCTCCTCCAGGAGGGAGAACAGCGCCGGATCCTCCATCAGCTGTGAAATATACTGTACTGACATGTAAATCCCCCATTTTTCTACTACCGTACTGCTTTGGCCTTATTCCTTTTCCAACTTCAGCGGCACCGTCTTTCTGGCAAGGGTAACGCCCTGGCCCCGGACCTCTTTAATCTGCGTGACGGTGATAAACGCCTCC
>CAZSAF010000131.1:0-2432 GCA_964604605.1 uncultured Lachnospiraceae bacterium | reverse complement strand
AACGCCTCCCACAATCAGGTCCTGGGGTACCACAAAGGCGGCGATGGCAAAGGCCAAAATCAAGTGACCTTCCCTTACGCCGGCCCATGTCCGGGCGTGGTTCCCGATCTCACCCCGGAACCATCCCCTGAAATTCCCAGGTTTCCGTGTCGATGACCGGAAACTCCCGGGTCCCAATGGGCATGCCGTCCCGGTAGGTGGAAAACACATCGCAGGAGAGGACGTTGCCCTTCCGGTAAATTTGATTCACCGGCGTATGCCCCACCACCTGCAGGATTTTCCGCGGCTTATACATTTTCCTTTCCCCATACTGGGGCCGGTGCCAGATAGGCGATGCGTCATTCCACATGGAATCATGGCACAGCCGGTTGAGCCGCTCCACCACCCGGTCCACATCGTGATACTCGGAGGAAGGAACCAGATTCCGGACAAAATCATCCCGAACCCCTCCGTGGCAGAACAGCACCTGGTCAATCTTCTGCATATAGCGGATTTCATTGCCCTCCGGCAGTGCCCTCTGCAGCTCCAGCAGTTTTTCCTGCACGGTCCAGGCAGCCACAGAGCTGTACCCGCTTTCCCGCTCGTTCCACAGATAGCAGAGGTCATGGTTCCCATACGCCCAGAGTGTATCCGGGTATTGCCCGGCAAAGGCAATGGCCGCGTCAAAGGTTTCCACATACAGACCGATGTTGTACTCCTGCCCCCAGTCATCCGGCAGATCCATCAGGCACACGGCCCGGTCCGCCGCCCCCTGCCGCAAGAGCGCCGACGCCTAGTGGAACATATAGGGTTTCAGATGGACATCCGGTATTACCAGCACTTTCATAAAAGCAGATACCTCCGTACTGTAAGAGATTGCTTATATCCTAGCACGGATGGGCGGGAATTTCAATTTCGTCTCATGCCGCCTCCACCTCTTTACATCCCGCCCAAAAGAATATATAATACGTATATAATCATATATCCATTGCAAAAGGAGGGGATCTGAATATGAAGAAACTGGGCTTTGGCCTGATGCGCCTGCCGCTGCTGAACCCCAATGATGAGAAAAGCGTAGACATAGAAACGGTGAAAAAGATGGCGGACGCTTTTCTGGCTGCCGGATTCACCTATTTTGACACGGCGGCCGGCTATCACGAGGACTACAGCGAGATTGCCTTCCGGGAGGCGGTGGCCAAGCGCTATCCCCGGGATGCCTATACCATCACGGACAAGCTGACCCTGTTCATGCTGGAAAAAAAGGAGGAAATGCCGGGCTTTTTTGCCGGGCAGCTGGAGCGCCTGGGCGTCGATTTCATGGATTATTACTGGCTCCACGGCCTGGAGTCCCGATCTTATCCGATGGCAGAAGAGTTCCATGCCTTTGATTTCCTGCGGAAGCGGAAAGAGGAAGGGAAGATAAAGCACCTGGGCTTTTCCTTCCACGGGGATGCCAAACTGCTGGATGAAATCCTCACCCTCCATCCGGAGATGGAGTACGTACAGATCCAGCTGAATTATCTGGACTGGGAGGATAAGCGAGTGCAAGCCCGCCTCTGCTATGAGACCGCCACCCGCCATGGGAAACCGGTGGTTGTCATGGAGCCGGTGAAGGGCGGCTGCCTGGCGACCATCCCGGAGGCGGCGGAACAGCTCCTGCACCGCTTCCATCCGGATGCCTCCACCGCCTCCTGGGCCATCCGCTTTGCGGCCAGCCCGGAAAATATCATGGTGGTGCTCTCCGGCATGAGCGATGAGGCACAGATGGCGGACAACATCGGATTTATGAAGAATTTCCAGCCGGTAACCCAGGAAGAAACCGAGCTCCTTTGGAAGGCCCGGGAGATCATCCAGAACGCCATTGCCATTCCCTGTACCGCCTGCCGGTACTGCACCGAGGGCTGCCCCCAGCACATTGCCATCCCCGATTACTTTTCCTTCTACAATGACTTGAAGCGGTTCGGTCCCTCTCAGATGCGAGCAGTCCGCCGGCGCTTCAACCAGCTGATTGAAAAGCACGGGAAGCCCTCCGACTGCATAAAATGCGGCAAATGCGAGGAGCGCTGTCCACAGCACCTTCCCATCCGTTCGCATCTGGAGGAGGTTGCTAAGGTGCTGGAGGGCTAAGCCGGAGCCACCGATTGTTTGAATAACCATTGGGGAGAATGAAAATGACCTTTGATTTGATCGCCTTGCTGCAGGACCATGCCTCCCTTGCCGGAGGTCTGGCCTGCTTTCTCACGGGCCCGGATATCGACTGCATCCCCCTGTCTCCGGGCTTCTTTAACGTCACTTCTGAGTCGGGACCGCAACCTCTTTCACCGTGGAGAACACGGAACAGTATTTTATCCTGAAGGTGGACTATAAAGCGAAAACCATGGAAGTCAGCCCCGCCACCCGGGCGGATGGCATATCAGTTCCATTCCTCCTGCAGCAGAAAGTCCCGGATATTG
>CAZSAF010000130.1:0-8027 GCA_964604605.1 uncultured Lachnospiraceae bacterium | reverse complement strand
GAGCAAAAGCTCCTTTGAGCTGCTGCAGGCGGCTCTGGAAAAGATCGAGCTGCCGGCGGACCGGGCCGCCGCACTGGCGGAGATCCTGGCAGATAGCTACGCCGCCTCGGTGGCGCCCTTTACGCCGGAGGACGCCATTCCGCAGGTCCAAAAGGAGGACGAGTCGGAGGAGGACTGGCTCCAGGAATTTACGGACGATGACTGGGAGCAGGATTCCCCGGCCGTCAAAAAGCCTTCCGCTTCCCGGCCCAAGCCGGCGACGCCGGACCAGATGACGCCGCAGCAGATTTACGCCTTTCTGGCCGCCAGGAGGAGGCGGTAAAGGCCGCTGCCATGCTCCTCTACAACCATCTGCACCACCGGAAACGGAATCTGCTGATGGCCGCCCCTCCGGATGCGGCAAGACGGAAATCTGGCGGGCCACCCAGAAGCTGTACCCCAGTATCCGCATTGTGGACGCCACCTCCATCACCATGGAGGGCTGGTCCGGAAGCTTCAAGGTCCGGGACATTTTTGCGGACATGAGCCCATCGGAAGTCCAGCAGTGCATTGTGGTCTTCGACGAGTTTGATAAGTTCTGCGAACCCCGGGGGGGGCTCCGGCGGCAGCTTTGAGCGGCTGACGGAAGCCAAGGCCCAGGCGAAGTCCCCCTGCTCCATTGGGTTTGGGAACCCGGTGGAGCCCACCTCCTCCTACGACCAGTACCAGCTGGTTATCTCCCCGGAGAACCTGGTCCGGTACGCCAACATCCGGCTGGAGATTGCCGGGCGTATCAACCAGGTGGTCCAGCTGGAGGCCTGACCGCCTGCCGGCCAGCCCTGGCCCCGGCACCCGGTTCCCCATTCTCCCGGCCGCCGCCTTCCCGGTATAGCATATCCCGGCAAAATCTGCTATACTGGGGATGCGGCGGCTTTCCGCCGGAAAGAAAAGAAAGGAAACCCCATGAAATCGGCTGAGGAATACAGCTCCCAGGACATTTCCCTGATGGAATTTCGGGAAAAGCTGTTCCTGGAAGAGATGGAACGCTACACCACCGCCATCACCGGAGAACGGGAGAGCATTCTCCCCTTTGTCCGGAATGAAAGCGGACACTACAGCGAGGAAAAGACCTGGGCTTTGATCCGGGAGCTGACCCGCTGCGCCCATATTTACTGGGAGTACTATAAGGAACAACTCCGCCGGGAGGAGCGGGCCGAAGGCTCCTCCGAGGATTTTATTGAGCTAGCCTACAGCGCCGCCGATTCCTTTTCCTCCAGGAGGAGGACGATCTGGAGGCGGAAATCCACCGCAGCCAGAGGGACTACCGCCGGCGTCTCGCACAGAACGATCCTTCCCAACGCACAACATAAACACCGGAAAACGTTCATGCCGGAAACAACCGGAAATTTTGCAAGAAAGAGAGGAGAAACGCCTATGAATTCCCAACCCCTGACCCTGAAGGAGGCCGCCCAAATCCGGGAGGCCATCCGTTCCCACACCGACACCAGCGATCCGGATATTGCCGGTCTCTATCAGACCTTCTATCAGCGGGCCGTCAAGTACGCCCACATCCGGGCCGGCTGGAACCTGCTGACCCGGGAGCAAAAGCAGGACACGGACAGCAGCCGCACCCACGCCCATGACGCCTTCATCAACTCCGTGCAGATTCTGGCCCGGCTCCAGGGAGAAGCCGGCGCTGCCTGGAAAGAGGCCCTGGGGGAGGACCGGAAGCGGATTGGGGATTTTGCCTGCTATCTGGCCCTGTTTCAGGGGCTGGAAGCCCGGTAAGAAAAAGGAGAAACGTTCATGTTCAAACGGAAGGAACTAAAGCGAAGGGCACGGGCTTCCATGAAGGAGCACTATCTGATCTTTGTGGCCGTCTGTCTGATTGCGGCCTTTATCAGCGCAGAATTTACCGGCTCCCTGACCTTTTCACAGCTGCATATTGTATCAGCGGAATATGACTACGATTCGGATCCGGAAGCGCTTCCCCCGGATCCCATTGGCACCTCCGAGCGCCGGGTGGAATTTGCCGACGTGCTGGAGGATCTGCTGGCCGGGAAGCTGGAGGAGGGACGGGAAAAATCCCAGGCCCTGCTGGAGGCGGAGCGTGGGGAGGGCACGCCGGTTCTGGGGCGCACCCAGGGCGTGCTGGCCAAGTTGGTCAACCAGCTCTCCTCCGGTTCCATTCTGGTAACCATTGTGGCCGCCGCCGGCTCCGTCACCGGCTCCGACAGCCTGGGGCTGGCCCTGGTGATTCTGGCCGGCCTGCTGTTCTTCTTTGCCTTCTGGTACCTGCTGCAGAACCTGTACGTGGTCATCTCCCGGCGGATCTTCCTGGAAGGCCGCTGTTATAAAAAGGTTCCATTGCAGCGCTTTATTTACCTGCTGCGGATCCGGAAATGGCTGATGACCGCCTGGACCCTGTTTGTCACCTGGCTGTTCCACACCCTCTGGTCCCTGACCATCATCGGCGGCATCATCAAGCACTACTCCTATTTCCTGGTGCCCTACATTGTGGCGGAAAACCCGGATATTCCCACCCTGCGGGCCATCCGGCTGTCCCGGAAGATGATGAAGGGGCATAAGTGGCAGTGCTTCGTGTGGGAGCTTTCTTTCCTGGGGTGGGATATGTTGGGACTCCTGACCCTGGGACTTTCCAATATTTTCTGGAAGGATCCCTACCAGGTGGCCACCTTCTCCGAATACTACGTGGAGCTACGCCGCCTGGCCAAGGAAAAGCAGATCCCCGGGGTGGACTACCTCAACGACCGGTATCTGTATGAGCAGCCCTCCCCAGAGGTGATGAAGGCCGCCTACGGGGATGTGATTGCCATTATGGAACAGCCGGAGGAAGGCCTGGACCACCTGCGTGGCTGGCGGGGCTTTCTGGCCCGGAATTTTGGCATTCTGATTCTCCGCACCCAGCGGGAACGGGATTACGAAGAGCGCCAGGCCCAGCGGGTCCGGGTGGATGACCTGGTGGAGGCGGTGGAGTTAAAGATCTATCCCACCCGCCTGTATCCCATCCCGGAGGAGAACCGCCGCCCGATCATTGACGTGCTGCACTACGTGCGCCACTACACGGTCTGGTCCCTGGTCCTGATGTTCTTCATCTTCTCCTTCATCGGCTGGCTCTGGGAGGTAAGCCTCCACCTGGTCACTGCCGGGGAATTTGTGAACCGGGGAACCATGCACGGCCCCTGGCTGCCCATCTACGGCACCGGCGGTGTGCTGATTTTAACGCTCTTAAACCGGTTCCGCAAAAAGCCTCTGGCAGAGTTCATTGCCACTGTAGTCATGTGCGGGATTTTGGAGTACTTTACCTCCTATTTTCTGGAGGAGATGACCGGTATGCGCTGGTGGGATTACAGCGGCTATTTTTTGAACCTCCACGGGCGGATCTGCGCCGAAGGCCTGCTGGTCTTTGGGGTAGGCGGCCTGTCCATTGTCTACGTGCTGGCGCCGCTGCTGGACAACGCCATCCAGAATGTTCCGGAAAAGAAGCTGGCGGTGATCTGTGCCGTTCTCATTCTGGCCTTTGGAGCCGATGCCCTGTACTCCCAGAAGCACCCCAACGCCGGGGAGGGCATCACCGGCCGGACCCACGGGCCGCTGCGGCCCGGCGAAATTCCTGAGACACAGAGACGGCTGGCGGAAAGCCTTCCGCCAGCCGCCCGCCGCAGCCAGACTCACGGCCGATGGTAAGAATCCGATTCTTCATGCTGTCTGCACCCCTTTTCGGTTCAACTCTCTGTATGTGCCGCAAATCAGGAAAACTGCTACAACAAACGTCAGGACATCCGACACGGGCATGGAGTACAGCACGCCGTCCAGGCCGAAGAACACCGGCAGGTGAAGCGCAAAGCCCACGCCGAACACCACCTCCCGGATCATGGAAAGGGCTGTGGAGGCCGCGGCTTTTCCCATGGCCTGCAGGAAGATAAAGCAAGCCTTGTTGACGCAGGCCAGAATCACCATGCACAGGTAAATCCGGAACGCCTTCAGGGCAAACTCCGTGTAATAGCTGCTCTCATTGGCGGCGCCGAACAGGGAGATCTGAGACAGGAAGCTGGTGATACCCAAAAACAGCGTCCGGCCGCAGATGCCCCGGTCCGGGCGGAAGTCGCCCTTGGACGGTTTTATGACCTTCATGTGGACAATATACCACACAGACAGGACCGCCGTGAAAATCTGCCCCAGCACCGTGGCCACCGCCGCTCCCATCATGCCCCAGTGGAAACAGAAGATGAACACCGGATCCAGAATAATGTTGGTGATGGCCCCCACCATGGTGGCCGCCATGGCAAACTTGGGGCTTCCGTCCGCCCGGATCACCGGATTCATGGCCTGGCCAAACATATAGAAGGGAATCCCCAGGGTGATATAGAAAAAGTATTCCTTGGAGTAGGCAAAGGTGGCCTCATTGACGGTGCCGCCGAACATGGCAATAATCGGGTTCTGGAAAATCAGGTAGATGGCCGTCACCACCAGGCTGCTCACCACGCTCATGACCACCGTGTTGGCCGCGTTGCCGTCGGACCCCAGGTAGCTGGCGTTGGCAATAAACAGCTGATCGACGATGTTGTACAGAGCGCCCACCAGCAGGGAAATAATGCAGGGAACCGCGTACTGGGTCATCAGCTTCCCAATCCGCTCCGTTCCCAGATATTGGTTGGAATTCTCCATTGGTCTCACACCTTTCTTTTTTCTGCCAAATGCCCGCCCGTGTGGTAACGGCGGACGCTTGGCGCGCTTGCCGCATGAAAAAAGCGTGGGCATACGTCGCTGGATTTACGCCGTAGGCCACACGCTTTTCTGCTCGCTTGTTTCTTTTTTCAGTCCAGATAATGCCCTACCGGGCTTGCATTGTACTGCTTGATAATCTGAATCAGTATGGAGCCATCTGCCTCCTGGGTCTCTTCCACAATCTTATACTGTGTGTGATTGCGGTCCAGTCCCTTTTTGTACTGCTCCACCTCCTGCTTGACCCAAGCCGCGGCCCGGCTGTGTTCCACATCCTCCTTTGGCGTAAAGTGGAGCGTCTGGCAAATACAAGCCGCCTTTACCCGTTTCATGTTGCATTTCCTCTCTTTCTGAAAAATAGGGATCCTGCCTGGCAGGATTCTCCGCCTGAAAAAATAAACGTGTAGCCTGCACGCAACCGGAATTACGCATGAAAGCTACACGTTGTGTTATTATTATAATACAGTTTGAAAAAAATTTCAAAGCATTTTTTTCAGTCCACCCACGGCCGGATCCGGTACTGGGCCCCCACAGACCGGCAGATCTCCCGGCACTGGTCCTCCTCCTCCGGCGTCAGCGTCGTCTCCACGGTGGTGAACACCACATGGGGCACGTAACGGGTGCAGTCCCGGGCAAACCGCAGCATGGCCTCGTAGGATCCCTCCCCAAATTTGGGGCGCACCAGTTCCAGATACCGCTGGGGATCCGGGGTGTTCAGGCTGATGGAAACCGTGTCAATGAGCCCCTCCAGCAGCGGCGCCACCGGTTTTCCATGGATCAGATCCCCCAGGCCGTTGGTGTTGATGCGGATGGGGATGGAGAAGTGCTCCTTGGTGTACCGGGCTGTGGCCAGCAGCACATCCAGAGCCTCCATGGGCTCCCCGAAGCCGCAGAAAACCAGCTCCTTGTAACGGCTCATATCAAACTTGTCAAACTCCGCCAGCACCTCCTCCAGGGAGGGAGTGTGCTCCAGCCACAGGCTGCCGGAATTTTCCATGTGATCCCGGGTCTGCCGCAGGCAGAAGGTACAGGCACAGGGACAGCGGTTGGTCAGGTTCACATACAGGCCGCTTCCCACTTCATATAAGATTGTCATGGTTTTTTCCTCTTTTCCGTTTTTATTCTCCGCGGAGCGTCCGGCGCTCCGGCTCTGTACTATTTCAAGGTCCCCAGAAATTCCTCAAAACAAACTCCGTCCGTCAGGGGCAGGTCCATCTCAATGGAGCGGGCAATACATTTTTTGATGAACCGGGAGGCCTTCCGCACCGACTGCTGAAAAGGCACGCCGTTCACCGCGTCCGCCGCCACAATGGCGGAAAAAATATCCCCGGTGCCGGAGCGCTGGGTTCCCACCCGGTGGGTGCGCAAAACGGACGGCTCCTTTCCCCGCTCGTAGCAGTAGTTGGCGATAAACTCCCCCTGGGGGATGCCGGTGATCACCACCTTCTCCGGCCCCTGGTCGCTGAGGGCGGCGGCCAGCCGGTTCAGCTCGGACCGCTTCCAGTGCTCCTCCCGGAACGGCGTATCCGTGAGAATACAGGCCTCCGTCAGATTGGGCGTCAGGATGTCCGCATAGGCCACCAGTTTCTTCATCTCCTGGCACATCTCCTCCGTATAGGTGGCGTAGGGCTTCCCGTGATCCCCCATCACCGGGTCCACCAGAACCCAGCTGTCCAGGCGCCCAAACTCCTGGAGGAAGCGGATGACCATGCGGATCTGCTCCTTGGAGCCCAGAAAACCGGTGCAGATACCGGAAAATTGCAGATCCAGCTTTTTCCATTCCTGCATATAGGGCAGCATCCGGTCGGTGTAATCGTCAAAAAAGAAGCTGGGAAAGCCGGTGTGATTGGAAAAAATGGACGTGGGGAGCGGGCAGCACTGGATTTTCATCACGGAGATAATGGGCAGCGCCACCGCTATGGAGCAGCGGCCAAAGCCGGACAGGTCATTGATCACCGCAATTTTTTTCTGATGGTTGTGCTCGCTCATGTCTTCCTCCTCACTGCTTTTCCCAACTGCCCTCCGCGCCAGCCGGCCTATGGGCACTGGCATTATCATAGAGGAAGATTGCCCTTTTTAAAACAGCCAGTTTATCATATTTTTACCAGTCCAGTTTGTCTTCCGGCCGCCGGCCCACTGCTTCCCCCAGGCGCACCGGGAATTCCAGCCCCCGGGCGGAGGCCTGCCGGATTTCCGGGCGGATCTCCGCGGCGCCCGGCGGCAAGAGCAGAATGATGGTGGAGCCGCCAAACTCAAACCGGCCCTTTTCCTGGCCCCGGGCAAAGGTTCCCCGGCCCGGCTCATAGTTGCAGATCCGGCCTACCAGCATGGCTCCCACCTCCATAAACACCAGATCCCCAAAATTCTCCGTCCGCAGCACTGTGTACTCCCGGCAGTTCTGCCGGTAGATGGGGCTGGTCTCCGCAGCAATGGGCTGCACCGTGTGCAGGATTCCCGGAATCACCCGGTTCCGGCTTTTCCGGCCGGCATCCGGATAGCAGTACCGGTGATAGTGGGAGGGAGTCAGCCGGAACAGCAGGCACTGGCCGCCGGCATAAGCCTTCGCCAGCCCCCGGCTCCGCAGCAGCTCCTCCGCCGTGTAGGAAATCCCCTTGACCGGGAAAACCGCCTGCTCGGAAATCGGGTACACGGTCAGCAGGCCGTCACAGGGGGCAATCAGATGGCCAGGCGTCCGGTCCACCGGCCGCGCCCCGGGGCACAAACGCCGGACAAAGAAGGCGTTGAAGCTGGGCCAGTCCTCCCGGAGGAAATCCCCCATGTCCAAATGGTTTGCGCGGATAAACAGCGGAATCAGAAGCCGGGACGCCCGGCTGTCCAAAAACCGGCCCACTCTTCGGGAGAGGGCCGGCCGGGTCAAAAGCTTCAGAATAAAACGTCCTAAACCGTTCCGATAGAGGAAGGTGACCATACAATTCGATCTCCATACCGGAGCAACAAAAGGAACACAATGGTTCCCAATGCCGCCACCACAATGAGGCCATGCATATAGACCTTCTTCACCTTGATCTTGCTCAGGAAAGCCAGGCCCAGAATCAGCAGGGCAAAGTTATAGAAGCGCACCACCGAAAATTTGGTGGGAATATCCAACAGCAGCATGGTGGGGATCAACAGGGAGGCGGTGGTCACCGGAAGTCCCAGATAGAACTTCCGCTTGCCGCCCTCCTCCTGCACCCGGTTCATCTCCTGCACGTTAAAATAGCCCAGGCGGATCACCCCTGCCAGCACATAAAAAATCATGCAGCAGTAGCCAAACAGGGAGCGGATGCCGGTGGCATAGCCGA
>CAZSAF010000129.1:0-8049 GCA_964604605.1 uncultured Lachnospiraceae bacterium | reverse complement strand
CCCATGCTCTGGGCATTCCGCTGATCGGCATTGCAGATACCAACTGTGATCCGGAAGAGCTGGACTATGTGATCCCCGGCAATGACGACGCCATCCGCGCTGTGAAGCTGATTGTTTCCAAGATGGCGGATGCGGTGATTGAAGGAAGCCAGGGCGAGCAGATGGCCGAGGGCGAGCTGGAAGCAGAGAGCGAGGAGTTTGTAGAGGAAGCGGAAGCGACCAACGAAGCGGAGGAGAATGAATAATGGCTACAGTTACAGCTGCAATGGTAAAAGAACTGCGTGAGATGACCGGCGCCGGTATGATGGACTGCAAGAAGGCCCTGAGCAATACCGACGGCGACATGGACAAGGCAGTTGAGTTCCTGAGAGAGAAAGGTCTGGCTGCTGCCGCCAAGAAGGCCGGCCGGATTGCCGCTGAGGGCTTGGTAACGGCTCTGGTGGAGAATGACAAGAAGGGTGTCATCGTGGAAGTAAACAGCGAGACCGACTTTGTGGCCAAGAATGCGGACTTCCAGGCCTATGTGGCCCAGGTGGCCGCCCAGGCCATGGAAACCAAGGCTTCCACCATTGAGGGGTTCCTGGCGGAGCCCTGGAAGCTGGATCCCTCCATGACCGTGGAGCAGGAGTTATCCAGCAAGATTGCGGTGATCGGTGAAAAGCTGAGCATCCGCCGATTCCAGCAGCTGGAGAATGCGGATGGCTGCGTGGTGGCTTACATCCACGGTGGCGGCCGTATTGGCGTGCTGGTGGAGGCGGAGACCGCCGTTGTCAATGACGCGGTGAAGGAGGCCCTGAAGAATGTGGCCATGCAGATTGCGGCCCTGCGCCCGCAGTATGTGAGCCGGGACGAGGTTTCCGACGAGTTCATTGAGAAGGAGAAGGAGATCCTGAAGGTTCAGGCCAAGAATGAGAACCCGGATAAGCCGGACAACATCATCGACAAGATGATCTTGGGCCGTCTGAACAAGGAGCTGAAAGAGTTCTGCCTGCTGGATCAGGCTTACGTAAAGGACGGCGATCTGACCGTTGGCAAGTATATGCAGCAGGTATCCAAGGAAGTGGGAACCCCGGTAACCGTCAAGAAGTTTGTGCGCTTTGAGACCGGTGAGGGCATACAGAAGAAGGAAGAGAACTTTGCCGAGGAAGTGGAAAAGCAGATCAAGGGCTAAAGAATTGAGAATAGCCAGATAGCGAAAAAATTAGACGGAGAGCGCCGGGGACGACCTGGCGCTTTTTGCGCAGGGCTGGTACAACTAGGAGGAGAATCGTCGCAAAGGGGGAAGCCGTATGGATCGGACCAGGGAATATCTGGCGGAGGTGGCTCGGTGGGGCTCAATCTCCAAGGCCGCCCGGCAGCTTTGCATTACGCCGGCGGCGCTGAGCAAATTCGTCATTCAGAGGGAAAGCGAATGGGGTCTGAAGCTTTTTAACCGGGAGGGAAAGCAGTTTACCCTGACCTTTGCGGGGGAGCGTTACCTGGAGCTTCTGGGGCAGATAGAGGAATCGCGGCAGAAAATGCAAGAGGAGATGCGGTGGATTTCCGATTTGTATATGGGGAAACTGCGCATCGGCATTCAGCGATCCCTGGCGGAAACGGTGGTAAAGCAGATTCTCCCGCGGCTTATGGACCGGTATCGGAATATTCCCTTTTCCATCTTAGAGGGCAACACAGCGGATATGAAGAACCGGTTGCTCCACAATGAGCTGGATATCATCCTGGTAACGTCGGAGGAGGCGGAGGAAACAGAATTGCGCCGTGAGCCTATCTGCGGCGCCTCCGTGGTTCTGGTAGGAAAACGGGATCCGGAGATGCTGGCCGGAGCCAGGGGGCGTGAGGGCTTTTCCTATCCCTGGCTGTCCGATGAGCAGGTCTGTGAGCTGGAGTTTCTGGATCGGGAAAGCGACTGGATCCGGCGCTACCTGCCCCACCTGTATGAGCGGATTGCCGCAGCCAATTCCCGGCAGAGGGTGATCGCCCGGGGGGCTCGCACCATTCTCCTGTGCGCGGAGGCGGGGCTGGGGGTATCCCTGTTGCCGGATCTGTTGGTGCGGGAGCTGAACTTTACCGACCGGGTGCAGATGTACTCCTGCGGTCCCCAAGAACGGAAAATGTGGTTATCCGTCTATTTCCCTCCCCAATCGCTTCTACAGGATGAAATTGCCTGTTTTGTGGATGTAGCCCGGGAATGCTTTGGGGAGGAGGATCCTTAAAGAGCTGGTTTTAATGAAAGGACATATTCAACTCTGGAGTTGAAAAACTGCGAAAATTAAGTCGTTTTACATACAATAAAATCTGTGCTACAGTAGTTTCCATAAAGGATTATGCAAGCCGGTGCCCGTAGGCGATACTGGAAAGAGAGTCAGAGAAAAGGAGGAAACTGCTGTGAACTTTACGATGATTGCCAGTTTGGTTATTTTTGCCTGGGCCGTAATCAATTATGTCTGGGGGAAGCTGTCCATGGCTCTGACGGCTATGATTGCCCTGGCAGCCTTTGTTCTCACCGGGGCTCTGGATCCGGATGCGGCGCTCAGCTGTTTTGGCAACAACAATGCCATCATGATTATGTCCATGTTTGTGGTGGCTGCAGGCTTACAGAGAACCCAGTTCATTACCAACGTGGCGTCCTCGGTAAACAAAATTGCCAAAGGTTCTATGACCAAGGTACTGGTCGGTTATGTGCTGATTGCGGTGATTCTGAGCCAGTTTATCCAGAGCCCGCTGATTGTGTTTTCCATTATGGCGCCCATGATGACCGGAACCTGTCGGGAAATGGGGATTTCCCCTTCCAAAGTCATGTTCCCTCTGGGTGTAGCGGCCATTTCTACCTGTTCAGCATTTCCCTTGGGAACCGGAGCCACGGTGGCTGCGGAGTTGAATGGTTATCTGGTGGCCAGCGGGTATGACGCGTACACGGTGGGGCTGACAGATCCTATGAAAGCCCGTCTGCCGGTGGTGATCGTCTGTATTTTGTACTGTGTTTTTGTTGCTCCTCGGTTTGCGCCGGACAAGGCGCAGGAACAGTCCGAAGATCCGGCAGGCGGACGGAAGGGAGAGGAGAAGCCGCCGCTGAAGCCGTTCCAGGAAAGAGCGGGTTATATTATCTTTATTCTGGCAACCCTGGGCCTGATTTTCAACGAGCAGCTGAATCAGGTGGTGACGGCCCCGTCCTGGATGGTTTGCTTTGTGGGCGCAATCTTGATGGTGCTGCTGGGCGTGCTGAAGGGGCCGGAAGCCCTGAAGGCGCTGAATCTGCGGATGTACATGATGTTTGCAGGCACGCTGGCCATGAGCAATGCCCTATCTGCCTCCGGTGCCGGCGAAGCTTTGGGTAATGCGATTGCGGGGGTAGCTAACTCCATCGGTAACCAATATCTGATTGCGTTGCTGTTCTTCGGTGTACCGTTTGTTCTGACCCAACTGATGTCTAACCGGGCGGTTATGATGATCTTTATCCCGGTGGCTATTCAGGCGTGCAAGAGTATGGGGGCCAATCCGGTGGGCGTAATCATCATGGTACAGGCAGCCTGTCTGACTGCTTTTGCAACGCCGATGGCAACGACTGCGGTGCCTATGATTATGGCGGAGGGCAATTATAGCTTCAACGATACATTGAAACAGTCGATTGTTCCGTGCGTTCTATTCTGTGCTGTCAGTGTGATCTGGACGATGACGGTATATCCAATGTTTTAAATTTGGGAGGAATATTTTTCATGAATCGCAAGGAGTTTCTCAAATACTGTGAGACACTGAGCCGGGAACAGCTCCATGAGATTGCGGCCAAGGATCGGGCGGGCGGCCACCCCCTTCCGCCGGAGATCGCGGAACTGTTCCACTCTCTGGATAACGTTACGGAGGCGGTTGAACTCTATGTGCAGACGGCCGGCAGCCCGGCGCCCCAGGGCACCCATCTTTTTGTGGTCAAACCTCTGGACCCTTTGGCCGGGCGGATGCCGGTGGTGGTCAATGTGCATGGAGGCGGCTGGTGCAAGCCCCACTCGAACCGGGATCTGTATTTCAGCCGGCGGCTGGCCCACAAGCTGGGCTGCCTGGTGGTGGACGTGGACTATGTGCTGGCGCCGGAATACCCGTACCCAGCGGCCCTGGAGGAGCTGGAGGGGCTGTTCCGTGAACTGCCTCCTCTGTTGGATAGCCACGGAGGGGATCCGGAGCGGGTGATGCTCTGCGGCCAGAGCTCCGGCGGCAACTTGCTGGCTGGCGTCTGCCACCGCAAGCGCTATGGCAGAGCGGTGAACATCCGGGGGCAGATCCTCTGTTATCCGCCCTGCGACAATTACCACAGCCACTTCGGGGCGGACGAGGAGCTGGATCCCCGGGGCATGCAGACGGAATACTATGGTTTTTATTACAATCCCCGCATGGAGGATCGGAAAAATCCGGATGTGTCGTTGAACTTTGCCGGCCCTACAGAATTGCAGGATCTTCCCAGCACGGACGTGATTACGGCGGGCCAGGACAATCTCTGCCCGGAGGGAAAGCGCTATTTTGACCTGCTCCGGGCCCACAGCGTAAAATCCACCTACCGCTGTTTTGAGGAAAGCCGCCATGGGTTTGTGATCAATCTGATGGACCAGTGGAAGGAAGCGGAGGCTTATATTTTGGAGCGGATGCAGGCATATTTTTCCTGAGCGCAAGGGCCGCTCTGCGGCTTGCCGCAGAAAGGGAAAGACAGCCAATAAACGATCGGGTGGGGCAGTTGCACAAAACTGCCCCTTTTCTGCGTGTGCCCGGCAGGCGCATGTTCCAGGGATTTGGAGATTTTTTGCGAAAAGAGTGTTATACTACATCCATCTTTTTCAAATCAAGCTGGAAACGGCGTCGAATACAATCGAACAAGAGCCCATCAAGGTGGAAGAATTTACCACGTCTGACAGGGGGAAAGCCCATGAACAGCAAAGGGAGGAAACAGAGGCATTTGATGTCCCACGAAAGGCGCCTGGAGAAGATAAAAAAGCTGAATCTGTTCAGCAATGTGTTTATGTCGGTAGTGCTGCGGGATATACCGGCTTGCCAGCATGTTCTGCGAACATTGCTGGAAATATCGGAACTGAAGGTGAAAGCTGTGCGGACCTAATATGCATTTTCTAAGCTGGTGTCAAAAGATGCGTATCTGGATGTGCTGGTAGAGGGCGCGGAAGGAAAACTGTACAATGTGGAAATTCAGAGAGCGGATACCGTCGATCACGCCCGCCGGATACGCTACTACGGGGCCATGATTAACAGTGAATTCTTGGAAAAGGGGAATTCCTATGCGCAAATGCCAGATGTGTATCTGATTTATGTCAGCGAGACAGATCTGTGGAAGCATGGCCTCGCAACCTACCAGGTGCGGAAAAATTTGCAGGATCTGGAAGAATATCAGGATGGTATGGGGATTCTATTTGTGAATGCAGAAGTGGACGATGGTTCCGGGCGGGCCCGACTGATGCGCTATTTTCAGACCGTGGATCCGGAAGACTTAAGTCAGGGTGCCCTGTCCGACCGGGTAAGATATTTAAAAACGGAACAAGGAGGAATTCAGGAAATGGATGCAGTGCTGGAAGAAGTGTATCAGGAAGGAAAAGAAGAAGGAAAAGAAAACGAAAGGCGATCGATGGTTTTCCGAATGTTTTCCCGCGGGGATTCACTGGAGTCCATCGGTTTCATTGCGGATATGCCGCTGGCACAGTTGGAGGCTTGGGAAAAGGAGTGGAAGGCAGAGCAGACAGAGGATCCCATGCCGAGTGCTCAGGATGTTTTGTCGGCAGATTAAAAAATGATTGTAATATATTTGTAAGCAATGATTAAATTTTAAAATTGTATAAAATGAACATGAAAAAACCCAACAAGACGTGCGCCAAATGGGAAAATATTCCTGATAAATATTCTCATATCGTCTAATCATTAAGAAAAAATCGCCATAACTCCCTTGCATTTATCCGAAAACATGGTATGATAAAAATGGACTGTCAACAACGACAGGTCTTGAAAACACTAGTACAAGGGCCATTCCGGATTTTCTGGGCGGCCTGAATGCATACCAGACAGGAGGATACAGACATGTCACAGAGAGCGCAGTGGGATGGCTTTGAGGGACGCCTATGGAAAGAGGAAGTAAACGTCCGGGATTTTATTCAGAAAAACTATCAGCCCTACAATGGGGACAGCTCGTTTCTGGAAGGGCCCACGGAGGCCACCGAGTACCTGTGGGGCCGTCTGAAGGAGCTGCAGAAGGAGGAACGTGCCAAGGGCGGCGTGCTGGATATGGACACGGACATTGTGTCTACCATTACCTCTCATAAGCCGGGCTACCTGGATGAAAATAGAAAAGAACTGGAGCAGGTGGTGGGCCTGCAGACGGACAAGCCTCCGAAGCGGGCTTTCATGCCCTTCGGCGGCATCCGCATGGCGGAGGAGGCCTGCCGCACCAACGGCAATGAGCCCAGCCCGGAGCTGCACAAGATTTTTACCGATTACTGCCGGACCCACAACCAGGGGGTTTTTGATGCCTACACGCCGGAGATGAAAAAGGCACGGCACAACAAGATCATCACTGGCCTGCCGGATACCTACGGCCGGGGCCGGATTGTGGGGGATTACCGCCGGGTGGCCCTGTACGGCATTGACTTTTTGATCGAGAAAAAGCAGGAGGATTTTGCCGGCTGCGGGGACGGCACCATGAACGATGACGTGATCCGCCAGAGGGAGGAGATTTCCCGCCAGTGCCAGGCGCTGGCCGAGATGAAGGAGATGGCGCAGAGCTATGGCTTTGACATTTCCCAGCCTGCCGCCAACGCCAAGGAGGCGGTGCAGTGGCTGTACTTTGGCTATCTGGCCGCCATCAAGACCCAGAACGGCGCGGCCATGAGCGTGGGCCGGATTTCCACTTTCCTGGATATTTACATCCAGCGGGATCTGGACAGGGGTATTCTCACGGAGAAGCAGGCCCAGGAGCTGATCGACCACCTGGTGATGAAGTTCCGGATGGTCAAGTTTGCCCGGATCCCTTCCTACAACCAGCTGTTCTCCGGCGACCCGGTGTGGGCCACCCTGGAGGTGGCGGGCACCGGCGTGGACGGCCGCTCCATGGTCACCAAGACCGACTACCGCTTCCTGCATACCTTGGAGAACATGGGGCCCTCCCCGGAGCCCAACCTGACCGTGCTCTATTCCTCCCGGCTGCCGGAGGACTTTAAGAAGTACGCGGCGGACAGTTCCATCCGCACCAGCTCCGTCCAGTATGAGAATGACGATGTGATGAAGCCGGTGTGGGGGGACGACTATTCCATCTGCTGCTGTGTCTCCGCCACTCAGACCGGCAAGGAGATGCAGTTCTTCGGCGCCCGGGCCAACCTGGCCAAGTGCCTGATGTATGCCATCAACGGTGGCGTGGATGCCAAGACCCGGGAGCAAGTGGGGCCGGCTTACCGCCCTATTACCTCCGAGTATTTGGATTATGATGAGGTGATGGAAAGCTACGACCGGATGATGGACTGGCTGGCGGGCCTGTACGTGAACACCCTGAACGTGATCCAGTACATGCACGACAAGTATTTCTATGAGGCGGCGGAGATGGCCCTTATTGACACGGACGTGCGCCGGACCTTTGCCACCGGCATTGCCGGGTTCTCCCATGTGGTGGATTCCCTCAGTGCAATCAAGTACGCCAAGGTGCGGACGGTGCGGGATGAGACCGGCTTTGTGGTGGACTATGAGACGGAGGGGGATTTCCCCCGCTATGGCAACGATGATGACCGGGCGGATGACATTGCCCGCTGGCTGTTAAAGACCTTCCTGGGCAAGATCAAGAAGCACCATATCTACCGGAATTCGGAGCCTACCACCTCCATCCTGACCATCACCTCCAATGTGGTGTACGGAAAGGCCACCGGCAACATGCCCGATGGGCGCCGGGCCGGGGAGCCTTTGTCCCCGGGAGCCAACCCCTCCTACCATGCGGAGCAGAACGGCCTGCTGGCTTCTCTGAACTCGGTGGCCAAGCTGCCCTACGAGTGGGCCCTGGACGGCATCTCCAACACCCAGACCATC
>CAZSAF010000128.1:2087-8054 GCA_964604605.1 uncultured Lachnospiraceae bacterium | reverse complement strand
CACAATCTCCAGCCCTACCTGTACCTGCTGTTTCCTTCCAAACATTTCCAGCTCCAGCCAGGCCTTCCGCTTGTGCCGGTCAATCTTTTTGATCAGCCCCTCCCAGCCCTGCAGGGGACCGGAGGTAACCATCACCTGGCTGTTTTCAATGACCCCTTCGGACATTTTCACCTGCCGTTCCTCCCCGCCGAAGGCCAGCAGGAACCGGATTTCCTCCTCCGTCAGGGGGATCATCTCCCAGTCCACCTTCAGCAGCTTGGTCAGGCCTATAACGCCTTTCAGCCGCCACCACAGCTCCCGGACGTCCTCCGTCACCAGGAACACATAGCCGGGGAACAGCACCTTCCGCAGCAGCCTCCACTGCCCCCAGAGCTTTTTCTTCTCCTCATAATAGGGGAGGAAACAATCCTCCAGAACCGTCCGGGGGATCATTTTCTGGCACTGGATCCGGATTTTTTCCTCATCGCCTGTACGGACCTGAATCACATACCACATAGGTGCATTCCTCCTTTGCGGAACCATTGGCCTCTTAAGGGTATGCTTCGCCATTCTGCCTTCATTCATGCAGATTTTTCTTTCGTCTGCCGCACATCCGGCTATGCCGGAAGCTGCGTCTTCCGTATGCTCTCCAGCAGCAATAAACGCGGCGAAGCGACGATTTACCGCACGCTGAATCTTGTCGTTTTCCCAGAAAAAAATTTAAGCCAGCTTTTCTTCTGTCTTTTTCTCTCCTGGCACTTTGTAGGTGGGCACCAGCTGCTTCAGCCGCGCCCGAATATCTTCCACATTCTCATTGCAGGCGATCTTCAGATCCGCCAGCTCCTGGAAGAAAGTTTCCTCATTGGCAATCTCAATAGGTTTGCCGATGTGGATCAGGGCGTTCTCCGTCTCCTGGAGCCCCTCCTCCGCCATCAGCATCTCTTCATACAACTTCTCTCCCGGCCGCAGCCCCGTGTATACAATGGGAATGTCCTCATCCGGGGTAAAGCCGGAAAGCTTGATCAGGTTCCGGGCCAGGTCGTCAATCCGCACCGGATCTCCCATGTCCAGCACAAAGATCTCCCCGCCCTTGGCGTAAGCGCCGGCCTGGAGCACCAGGGACACCGCCTCCGGGATGGTCATAAAGTACCGGATAATGTCCTTGTGGGTGACGGTCACCGGCCCGCCCGCCGCAATCTGCTTCCGGAACAGGGGGATCACGCTGCCGTTGCTGCCCAGCACATTGCCGAACCGCACCGCTACAAACTCCGTCCGGGAGTGCTTGTTCATGGTCTGGACAATCATCTCGCACAGCCGCTTGGTGGCCCCCATAATATTGGTGGGGTTCACCGCTTTATCCGTGGAGATCAGCACAAACTTCCGGGCCCCGTACCGGCCCGCCATCAACGCCGTCTGGAAGGTGCCGAACACATTGTTCTTCACCGCCTCATTGGGGCTGTCCTCCATCAGCGGCACATGCTTGTGGGCCGCCGCATGGTAGACAATGGACGGATGATAGGTCTGGAAAATATCCTCCAGCCGGGCCTGGTCCCGGACAGAGCCTATGAGCACCGTCAGCTCCAGCTCCGGGTGGTAGTACCGCAGCTCCTGCTGGATATCGTAGGCGTTGTTCTCATAGATGTCCAGGATGATTAGCCGGCTAGGGTGGTGTGCCGCCAACTGCCGGCACAGCTCACTGCCTATGGAACCGCCGCCTCCGGTGACCAGCACCACCTGGTCTTCCACATATTCCATAATGGAGTCCAGCCGCACCTGCACCGGCTCCCGGCCCAGCAGCGCCTCCACCGGCACATCCCGCAGCTGGCTGACGCTGACGTCCCCGTTGACCAGCTGGTACACCCCCGGCAGGGTCTGCACCTCGCAGCCGGTCTCCTTGCAAATGTCCAGGATTTCTTTTTTCTGCCGGGCAGGGGCGGTGGGGATGGCCATCAAGATTTTCTTAATTTCGTATTTTTTCACCAGCTCCGGGATCTGGTCCCGGTTTCCCGCCACCGGGATGCCCTCCATAAACCGGCCGATCTTGTTGGGGTTGTCATCCACCACGCACCGCACCTTCAGGTGCAGGTGCTGGCTGGTGCGGATCTCCCGGGCCAGCATCCGCCCCGCCGCCCCGGCCCCTATGATCAGGGCGTTTTCCGCCTTTCCCTTAGCCCGGTTCTGCCGGCGCATCAGCCGCAGCAGCCGGTAGGAGAAGCGGATGGCCAGCAGGAAGCCAAACTCCAGGATCCCTCCCAGCACATAGTAGGCGGCCGCCATCCGCTGGAACAGCAGGCAGGTGCCCGCCACGTGCAGTACGGCGGAACCTAGGCTGGCCAGGAACACCAGCTTCAGCTCGTGGAAGCTGACGTACCGCCAGATGCTCCGGTACAGCCGCAGCCCCAGCAGCAGGACCAAGGTGCAGCCGGTGTGGATGGGTATGTAGCGCAGCCAGGTGTCCAGATACTCCTGGGGGATGGCCGAAAACCGCAGGTCAAACCGCAGCCACAGCGCCAGGCCATAGGCCAGGTTCATGGCCACCGCGTCATAGAGCATCAGCAGCACCGCAATCTTCACCCAATGGTATAAACCCTTTCGCTTTTCCTTTCTCTCTTTAGTGCCCAAGTATGTCTCTCCTTTGATGTCTGCCGTCTTCCGCCGGCAGGCCGCGCATTTCCGCTCCTTGCCGGAAGCGTTACTGGTAGCTTCCGTAGTACTTCTTGTAATACTTTCCGTAGTAGCCGCTCTTTTTTACCGGAATTTTGTTCAGCACCACCCCCAGCAGGTGGGCGTTGCTGGCCTCCAGCTGGTCCGCCACGGACTGGACAATCTTCCGCCGGGTCTGGTTGGCCGCTGCCACCAGCACCGTGCCGTCACACTCCTGGGCCGCCACCACGCTGTCAATGACAATCCCCAGAGGAGGCGTATCTACAATAATATAGTCGTAGATATCCCGCACCCCCTTCATCAGATGCTTAAAATACCGGTTGCCCAGCAGCTCCGAGGGGTTGGGGGCGGAAACCCCCGCCAGGATCAGGTGCAGCTGCGGATAGTTGGTGGAACACACAATGTCCGAGAAGGCACATTGGCCCGCCAGGTAGTGGGAAAGCCCCTTGACCTCCCGGGACACCTGCACCTGCCCCAGCAACACGGACTTGCGCAGATCTGCATCCAGCAGTAGTACCTTTTTCCCGCTTTCTGCCAAGGAAGCGGCCAGATGCAGGGAGACTGTGGACTTTCCCTCGTCGGGCAGGCAGCTGGTCACCGCAATGGCCTTGTACTCGTCCCCGCACAGCTGCAGGTTGGTCCGCAGGGTCTTGTAGGCCTCCTGGGTTTGAAATGTTTCCTCCGAAAGCCGGGCAAGCTTTGCACTGTTCATCCCCGTCTCCCTCCTTTCTTTCTACCGCTTGTGCCCCCTTTGGCCTTGCCGCCCTCCAGGGGGATGGCCCCCAGCACGCTGAGCCCCAGGTATTTCTCCACATCCTCCGGGGTGTGTAGGGTATCATCCAGCAGGAAGCGGACGGTCACATAGCCTCCCGCCACCACAAAGCCCAGCAGGGCGCCCATCATCAGGTTCCGGCGGTAGCTGGGGGAGGAGGGGCTGGTGGGGTAGTTGGCCTCCTCCACCGTGTTCACCGCCTCAATCCCCATCACCTCCTGGATGTGCACTGCCGCCGATTCCCGCACCTGGTTGGCCATGGCCTGGGCCACCTCCGGGGAGGTGCTGGTGACGGTAATGGCCAGGATCCGGGTGTCCTCCGGCACGGAGACGCTGACCATGGCTGCCGCCGCCTCATAGCTGCGGTTCAGCCCCAGCACCTCTATGGTTTCCTCAATCACCGGCCGGCTGGTCACCAGCACTTCATAGTCGCTGGTCAGCTGGCTGCCCACCTGTAAGTCGGAGGAGGTTAAATTCTGTTCGTCCTGCCGGTTCAGAATGTACACCTTAGTGGTGGACTGGTAGGTGGGGGTCACAAACCCTGCCGTGTATCCCAGGGCCGCGGCCCCTCCCAGCACCGTCACCAGCGCCAGCAGCCACGCCTTGGACCAGAGCTGCCGCAGCAACGCCAGCAGGTCTATGGTATCGTTCTCTTCCATCGCCTTCTTTTCCTGCATAACTCTTTACTCTTTCTTGGTTGTATTTAGGATTCGGCCCGGGTTTTCCACGCACACCCGGCGGGCAACCTCTTCTCCAATCCTGTCTCGAATGTATTCATACGCGCTTTTCAGCTGCGGCGGCCGGTTCCGGCTGCCATGGCAGTCGGTGGACACATAATCAATCTGCCCTTGGGACAGCAGCCGGCGGATCAGGTGCTTCACTCGCCGCCCCCGGCTGCCCAGCACGGCGCCGGCGTTGGTCTGGATTTCCACACCGCCCTCCGCCAGCTCCTCCAGCCGCTCCAGGCTTTGCAGCAGGCAGTCGTACCGCTCCCAGTGGGCCAAAATAGGCCGCCAGCCGGCCAAGCGTAGGTTCTGGAGCCCCCGGTGCAGGTAGCGGTAGGGGACGTCCGGAAAGAATTCCACCAGCACATACCGGCTATCCGCCAGCGGCTCCGCATCCCCGGATTCCAACGCCTCCGCAATGCCGTCCTGGTAAAAAATTTCGCTGCCCGGGTAAATGCGAAATGTCGGATCCAGCTTCCGGGCCATCCGCCGGACTTCTTCCAGGATGTGCCACCGCTGCTGCCGGGTACTCTGCCACCAGTCCGGGCGGAAATGGGGCGTGGCAATCATCGCCCCCACGCCGTCCCGCCAAGCCAGCTCCAGCATCTGCCGGGCCATCCGGGCATCGGCAGCCCCATCATCTACGCCATACAAAATATGGCTGTGGATGTCAATCAGCCTGGGCCCATCCGTCTCTTGATGAAAATTCATGCAGCTTCCTCCGCTGAGAAGGAAAGTAGGAAATTTCTCAGAAAATTCCTGCTTATCGCATAGCTTGATGTATGTATTTTATTTTGTGATCACGTATGAGTTTTATATAAATCACATGTTCATCACATATCAATCACACCTTTGCTAGTATAGCACATTTGACAGGAGTTGACAAGTAAGGAAAAAAGGAAGATAGGGGTTTTGGGAAAAAAGTCTACATAATTCCCAATTCGTAGTTTTTTGTAGGAGGAGCTACCACCGCACATCTGCATTCCTCTCGACTTAATTTAAGAAGGCTTTACAGCAAATTCCCAGAAGTCCAGCTTTGTTTCAGGTAAAAATCTGGTTATTCTGCCATGGAGGATATAATTATTCGCATTCTTTCGTTTTTTATCAAATTTCAGCTAAGTAGTACATCACGATCGCATGTTCTCCCAGTATTCATCTGCCTTTTTCAGGAGTTTCTTGATACGCGGCGGGATTCTGTGGTATCATAGAGGAAAGAATTCTGTCTCCGTCGCCGGTTCCGGTGGATGCGGCTGTGAACCGCATGGACGACGGCAGGAAGGAGCGTGAAGATTCCATGGGAATTTATTTGAACGAGACCAGCGCCTATGGCCAGTTCCAGAGGGATTCCTCCCCTTACGTACTACGTGGATAAGACGGATATCCTGGCGGACCTGGTGCCGCTGGTGGAGGGGAAGGGCCAGCGGTACGTGGCCATCACCACCCGGCCACGGCGTTTCGGGAAGACCGTTATGGCAAACATGATTGTCTCCTATTTTGGCAGGGGGATTGACAGCCAAAGGGAATTTGACGCTTTGCGTGTTTCCCGTTACCCCTGGTACAAAAAACATTTGAATCAGCCACAATGTGATTCGTATTGCGTTCAACGAGCTGCCCGGTGAAAGGATCACCAGCTATAGCCAGTATATCGGCGGAATCAAGGAAACGCTTTTGGAGGATCTTACCAGAGCCTTTCCCCAGGCAGGGATCCGGGACACGGATACGGTCTGGAGAGCGCTGACGAAGATTTATGAATATTGCGACGGGGAAAGATTTATTTTCATCCTGGACGAGTGGGATTTTCTCTACCACCAGTCCTTTGCCACCACG
>CAZSAF010000128.1:0-1987 GCA_964604605.1 uncultured Lachnospiraceae bacterium | reverse complement strand
ATCCCCGCTCGGTGGTCGGCGCCCTGAGTGACAACCAGCTTGGCAGCTACTGGACCAGCTCTGGCCCCTATGACGAGCTCTTCTATATAGGTGCCAATGTGGATTCGGTAAAAGATGATGTGAGCCTGCTCCTTGCGGACATTCCGGTTCCCGCCCGGATCCAGGAATACGCCGCCACCTCCATGGAGCTGAAAACCCGGGATGAGATTTTTTCCGTCATGGTGGTCTACGGCTTCCTCAACTATGAAAACGGCTGTGTGTCCATCCCCAACAAGGAGCTGATGGACAAGTTTGCGGAGATGGCCCAGAAGGAGCCTTCCCTGGGGAACGTCTACCGACTCACCAGGGAGTCCGGGCGGATGCTGGCCGCCACCAAGGCCGGCGATACCAAAACCATGGAGGAGATTCTTTCCTTTGTGCACAACACCGAAAGCCCTCTGACCGTCTACAACAACGAGGCGGAACTGGCCTCCATTCTGCGGCTGACCTATCTGCAGGCCCAGGATTTCTACCGCATCGAACGGGAGGATAAGGCAGGGATTGGATATGTGGATTATATCCTTCTATCCCTTTGTGAAAAGCGATGACGCCATCATCATTGAATTGAAAATCAACCACACCGCGGAGGAGGCCATCCAGCAGATCAAGGACCGTCCGTATGCCCTGCGCTTTATGGGCAGGCTGGGAGAAAAGCCCGCCTATACCGGACGGATTCTGGCTGTGGGCATTGCCTACCACAAGGATGATCCCCTCAAACAGCACCAGTGCAAGGTGGAGGTGCTGCGGGAGCGGCTGTGATCACGCAGCCCCGCGGAGAAATTCGCACTTTTCTCTTTTTTCTCCGCAAAAAGGCCCGGATACCTGGTTTTCCCTGGCATCCGGGCCTTGTCTATTGGTAAGTCCCTCTCTTTTATTCCTCCGGCAACGCAATCACGCCCGCTGCCGCCGTGGCCGCCGCCGTGGCCGGGGAGGCCAGATAGATTTCCACCTTGGAGCTGCCCATGCGGCCTAGGAAGTTCCGGTTGTTGGTGGCCACCACCCGCTCTCCGTCGGAGAGGATGCCGCCGGCCCGGCCGCAGCAGAGGCCGCAGCCCGGGTGGGTGATCATGGCGCCGGCGTCCGCCAGCACCGCCAGGGTGCCGTCCGCCAAGGCTTCCCGGTAGATCTTCCGGCTGGCCGGGGTCACAATCAGCTTCACAAAAGGAGCCACCTTTTTCCCCTTCAGCTGCCGGGCCGCCGCCTGCAGATCCTCCAGGCGGCCGTTGGTGCAGGACCCGATGAATACCTGGTCCACCGGACTGCCCAGAAGCTCCCGGGCCGGGTGGATGTTGTCCACCTGGGAAGGGCAGGCCAGCACCGGCTCCAGCTCCTCCGCCCGGTAGCGGATGATCCGCACATAGCGAGCATCCGGATCCCCCACCAGGCTGCTCTCCGCCTCCGTCAGAGGGATCTGGCAGTAGGCCGCCGTCTTCTCATCCGGGGTGAACACTGCGCACTTGGCGCCGCACTCCACCGCCATGTTGGCCATGGTCATGCGGCTGGCCACGGACATGGCCTCCACGGTACTGCCGGCAAACTCCAGGGCCTGGTAGGTGGCCCCGTCCGCCCGCAGGTCCCCCAGCAGCCGCAGGATTACGTCCTTGGACGCCACCCCCGCCGGCAGGGTTCCCTCAATCTCCACCCGGATGGTCTCCGGCACCTTCACCCACAGGGTGCCGGTACCCAGGATGCTGGCCATCTCCGTGTAGCCCACGCCAGTGGAAAAGGCGCCCACGCAGCCGTAGGTGGTGGTATGGCTGTCCGTGCCGAATACCACGTTCCCGGGCTTCACATAGCCCGCCTCCGTCATCAGCTGATGGCAGATGCCGTCGGACCGGTGCACATGGGTCATGCCGTATTTTTCCGCAAAGGCATCCCCCACCTGGAAATGCCGGGTATCGTCCACCTGGCTGGCCGGCACCATGTGGTCATAGATCAGCACCACCTT
>CAZSAF010000127.1:0-8132 GCA_964604605.1 uncultured Lachnospiraceae bacterium | reverse complement strand
TCGGACACCGGCACCACCCGGCTGGAGTTTTCCATTCCCTCCCGGGGGCTCATCGGCTACCGGGATGAATTCCTGACGGACACCAAGGGCAACGGCATTCTGAACCAGCTGTTTGACGGATACGCCCCGTACCGGGGGGACATCCAGTACCGGACCCAGGGCTCCCTGGTGGCTTATGAGACCGGAGAGGCGGTGACCTACGGCCTGTTCAACGCCCAGGGCCGGGGGATTCTGTTCATCAATCCGGGAGACCGGGTCTATGCCGGCCAGGTGGTGGGCCAGAACGCCAAGGGGGATGACATTGAGGTCAATGTGTGCAAGAAAAAGCAGCTGACCAACACCCGGGCATCCGGCTCTGACGATGCCCTGAAGCTGACGCCGCCCCGGATTATGAGCCTGGAGCAGTGCATGGAGTTCATTGACACCGACGAGCTTCTGGAGGTGACGCCCAAGAGCCTGCGGATCCGGAAGCGGATTCTGGACCCGACCCTGCGGAAGCGGGACGCCATGCGCCGGAAGTCCTGAGCGGGAGGCAGTTATGGAAGGATGGCTGGCATGGCTGGCGGCTCCCATGGAACAGCCGCCGCTGTTTGGAAGCTTTCACATTCTGGTGGCGGGGACCGGCGTGCTGGCGGCGGCCTTCCTGGCCTGGGCGCTGCGGAATATTCCGGAGCGCGCTCTCCTGCGGATTTTGGGCGGCCTGGGGATTTTGCTGGCCGCCAGCGAGGTCTTGAAACAATTCTTTCTGTATGCGGTTGTGTACCATCGACAGTATGCCTGGTGGTACTTTCCATTTCAGCTGTGCAGTCTTCCCCTGTATTTTTGCCCCTTCCTTCCTCTGCTGCGGAAGGGGCCTCTGCGGGAAGCGTTCCTTACCTTTCTCATGAGCTTTAATCTCCTGGGCGGCCTGGCGGCGCTGGCCTTCCCCTCGGATCTGCTGCACCTGTACCGGTTCTGGACCTGGCACGGTTTTCTGTGGCATATTGTGCTGGTGTTTCTGGGGCTTTTGGCGGGGCTCCACCGGACGGCGGTGCCGGAGCGCTCTCCCCGGCAGTTTGCCTGCGCCCTGCCGGTGTGGGGCGTTTCGGTGATTCTGGCCACTGTCCTGAATATCCTGCTCCACGGAAAAGGCGAAATCAATCTGTTCTATATTTCTCCTTACTACCGGTCCGGCCAGCCGGTCATTTCCGCCGTGGAAAAAGCCTGGGGCCTGCCGGCAGGGATTGCGGTCTATCTGACGGCCATGGTGCTGGGGGCATTGCTGGTGTACGGGATGGTGGGCGCCTGGCGGTCCAGGTATTTGCGGAAACTGTCTGGGTGATTTTTCAAAATTTGTCAATTTCCTGTAGACAAACCTCCCGGAACCTGCTATAATCAACCTATCTTCATCGGCGCCTGGTGGGCGTCCGTATTGGACTGGGACAGGTGCTCTGCCTGTCGGGAACCCGTTTGTTGGTCTTTTCCGGACCTGGGTTTTTCCCTTTATTCCATGCAAGCAATATTTTGTAATGTTCTATTCACGGTGATCGAATGTGTTTTTATACTTGGATATACGTATAAACGTAACGCTTAAACAAAACAATTAGCCGGATAAACAACCGCCTGTGCGAGAGGGTCTGCTTACTGTTTGGGTACAGTTCAGAAAATATGGATGTAAGGAGGATGCGAGAACATGAAACGGATGGGAAGTTGGCTTGCCGCGGCAAGCCTGTGCCTTTTGCTCCTGCTGGGGGCTGTGTGGGGGAGTGGGACTGTGCAGGCGGCGGAGACCGGGCCGGAGGCCCTGGTACTGCGGCTGTACCGGCAGTGCCTGGACCGAGAGCCCGCAGCGTCTGAGGTTCGATTTTGGACGGAACGCCTGGAACAGGGAGAGAGCAATGGCGCCCAGGTGGCAGGAGGCTTTTTCCAGTCGGAGGAATACCGGAGGAAAAATTTAGAAGATGAGGCCTACGTGCGGGACCTGTACCAGGCCGTCCTGGGCCGGGGGCCGGGGGAGGCGGAGGTCCAGTCCTGGCTGCGTTGGCTGGAGGTTGGCCTGAGCCGGGAGTTTGTCCTGGGAGGCTTTGTGGGTTCCGTGGAGTTTGGGCGGTTTTGTCAGGCCTGCGGGGTGGAACAGGGAAGCCTGGTGTCGGCAGAGCCCCGGGATCAGAATCCGGAGGCCACTGCCCTGATCCAGCGGGCCTACCGGACGGTCCTGGGGCGTACCGGCGGTCCAGAGGAGCTGAACAGCTGGGCCCGGTTCCTGCTCTCCGGCGGTACCGGGGCGGAGCTGGCAGCCGGCTTCCTTCAGAGCCGGGAATTTCAGCGCCGGCCGGTGTCCCTGAACGACTATGTGGATCTGCTGTATGACCTGTTCCTGGACCGGCTTCCGGATGCGGCAGGAAAGGCAACCTGGATCCAGGCAGTTCGGGAGGGAGGGCAGACACCGGCCAGCCTGATTGCCGGTTTTGCCGGAAGCGCGGAGTTTCAGCGTCTGTGTGCCGGCAGCGGCATTGCCAGTGGGGCGGGGCTTCCCATGGAAGGTTCTATGCCCAATATACAGCTGTACGGTCCGGAGCTGGTGCAGGAAATGGAGGAACTGGTCAACCGCTTGCGGCGGGATGCCGGATTATCGGAGTTGACAGCCTCCCCGCGTCTGGAGGAGCTGGCGCTGCGCCGGGCGGAGGAGATTGCTGGGAGCTTCAGCCATCAGGGCCACGAGGGAGGAGAAAACATTGCCCGCAGGACCAATGCATCCATTTCGGCAGAAGAAGTCCTGGAGGGCTGGATGGGAAGCAGCGGGCACCGGGAGAATCTGATGGCCCAGGGCTACCGCTATACCGCCTGCGCCAAATATGTAACGGCAGACGGGTATTCGTACTGGGTACAGGTTTTCAGCAGCCAGCCTTAATGCCAGGCTTTATGCTGCGGAAAATAGGACGAACAGAAAAAGGAGGTTCGCAGAAAATGGAAGGGAAACGATACGGAGACAAAGGCAAACGGGAGGAAGCATGCCAAAAAAGGCGGGGCAGCCGGCGGAGGGGAGAACGGGTCCTGGCCTTCCTGCTGGCTCTGTTGACCGGGCTGGGGCTGATTTCCGCTCCACAGCCGGTACAGGCCCTGGGGGAACAGATGGTTTTGTCCATCCAGCGGAGCAATGAGTTCTACGAGTTTTCCATGGACATATACGATGACATCCATGGCCCTCTGTATATGTTGGATCTGGAGGGGAACACCGCGTTCTGTATGGATTACGGCCTGCACAGCCCCCGGGGCACCGTCTATCACACCATGGATATCAACGCAAAGCTGACGGCGGAACAGCAGAAAATCATTGCCCAGGGGCTGTTGTTTGCCTTGTATATGGAAAATGTGGTCCAGGGAGGATATACATGGGGCAGCCCGGACATTCAGGATCTGAACCGGGAGGGCCGCCAGTATCTGGTGGTGCAGGTCTGGGTGTGGGCCGCCATGAAGAATCTCAGCGCCCTGGAATGCGCCGACTGTGTCCGCCGTACATTCCGCTCGCAGGGATCGGAGTATGCGGACTGGGCAGAGCAGCTATACCGGGAAGCCGAGTCGTTTCTGGGACAGGGGCTGGATCAACGGTATACCATCCAGATGGCAGCCTATACATCCGATGATCCGGACAACCAGGACCTGTTTACCTACGATTTTACCACCCTGCAGCCAGCGCCGGATGAGCTGGCGGTGGGGGTGAAGAAGACCGGCTCGGTTTCCGGCATGTCCTATGCCGGTGCTGTGTACGGCGTCTACGGGGATGCCTCCTGCACGGATCTGCGTGCATCCATTGAGACCGGGGCAGACGGCTCCGGCACCGTGGTGTTTACCGGCCGGGAGGGGACCTATTACCTGCGGGAAATCACGGCCCCCAAGGGAACCGTAAAAAATGACACGGTGTATCCGGTGCAGCTGACCTATGGGTCGGTGGAATCCGTGCCGGTCATAGAAGCGAAAAACCAGGAGTGGTACGGCCGGGTGTCTTTGACCAAAACGGGGCCGGAGGGGGAACTGTTGGACGGCGCCGTGTTTGCCCTGGAGGAATGGGACGGCAGCCAATATCGGTTCCGGGAGAACCTGCATGGGGATGGCCGGGGGGTATACTCCTCCAGCCAGCTGTTTTACAATCCGGTGAACCAGGGAAAATTTCGGTTGTACGAGGTCTCGGCACCGGAAAATTATGAGAGTCAGGGATGGAGCCAGGAATTTGTTCTGACCCAGAATGAGCAGCGCTTTTCCTACAGCGTGACCAATACATCCTGGCAGGGCAGTGTTCAGGTGAAGAAAACCGACCAGGAAACGGGAAATGGCCTGGAGGGCGCCGTGTTTGCCCTGGACGAGTGGAATGGAACCAGCTATGTATACCGGGAGGATTTGCAGGATGCCGGGAATGGCATCTATCAGGCGCAGATCACCTACCGGCCGGAAAATCAGGGCAAGTTCCGGATCCGGGAGGCGCAGGCGCCAGAAAACTATCAGAACAGCGGCTGGAGCCAGGAGTTTGTCCTTGCGGAAAACCGGCAGGAATTTACCTACACGGTGGCTAATGAGCCAGTGAAGGGCAGAATCCGGGTGTACAAGGAGGATGCGGAGACGGGGACCGTGGCCCAGGGGGACGCGGTACTGGACGGCGCCGTATACGGCCTGTTTGCTCAGGAGGATATTTGGCTTCCGGACGGAAGCCAGGTGCTGTGGCCGGCTGGCGCGGAGGTGGCCCGGGGGACCATCCAACAAGGATCCCTGGAATGGGATTCGCTGTACATGGGAAGCTATTACGTAAAGGAACTGGAGGCGCCGGAAGGCTATGTGCTGTCAGCGGAGGAGCAGACGGTGGAGCTGTCCAGCCCGGGCCAGGAGGTCGGGGAGGTGCTCCTGGAGGTGACGGTGAAGGAACAGGTGAAAAAGCGCCCGGTGCGCCTGCTGAAGGTGGAGAGCGGCGGATCATCCGGACAGATGGATCCACTGGCCGGAGCGGAGTTTACCTTTAAGCTGTCCTCCCAGGTGGAAGCGCTGGGCTGGGAGGAAGCCCCGGTTTATGCCCAGGTGACCACAGACAGCCATGGAGCGGCAGAGACGGAGCCGCTTCCCTACGGAATTTATCTGGTCCGGGAGACGGTGGTGCCGGAGGAGCACAGCCCTCTGGCGGATTTTACCGTGGAGATCCGGGAGCATGCCCCGGAGGATCCGGTGGAGATGATTCTGAACAATACGCCGTTTCAGGCGTACATCCGCATTGTCAAAGTGGACGCGGTAACCGGGGAGACAATCCCTCTGGCCGGGGCAACCTTTGGAATCTGGGACGCGGAAGGGAATCCGCTGCGGCAGAACGTTGGAGGAACCAGGGTGGATACTTTTACCACCGATGAGACCGGCACGGTAACCACGCCGCAGCTGACGCTGTACGGCACATACACCCTTCGGGAACTGCAGGCTCCGGCCGGATACCTGGCAGAGACCGAAGAAATTTCCTTTTCCGTCACCGGATCCCAGGCAGAGACCGCGGAGGATGGGCTGCCGGTGATTCTGGTCCGTGTGGAAAACACACCGATCCAGGTGGAAATTGCAAAGACGGACCTGACGGACGGAAAGCCGGTGCCCGGCGCCCACCTGCAGATCCGGGACGCGTCCGGGCAGGTGCTGTACCAGTGGGTCACCGGGGAGGAGCCCTACCGGATTTCTGCCATCCCGGCGGGTGAGTATATACTGGAGGAGACCCTGCCGCCCCGGGAGGACGGCTATATCCAGGGCGAAGCGGTGCCTTTTACGGTGGAAGAAACCGGAGAGATCCAGCGGGTTACCATGACCAATGACCATACCCGGGTACAGGTCTGCAAGACCGATGCGGAGACTGGGGAACCGCTGGCGGGAGCCAGCCTGGAGATCCGGGATGCGGAAGGGAATGTGGTACACAGCTGGGTGTCCGGGGCGGAGGCGGAGCTGGTGGAATATCTGCCGGTGGGCACCTACACCCTGGCGGAGACCCAGGCACCGGAGGGATATCTGCCGGCAGAGGCAGTGTCCTTTACCGTGGAGGAAACCGGCGAGATCCAGACGGTCACGCTGGCCAACGACTATACCCGGGTAAAGATCCTGAAAATAGACGAGGCTACCGGAGAGCCGCTGGCGGGGGCCAGCCTGGAGATCCGGGATGCAGAAGGCAACGTGGTACACAGCTGGGTATCCGGGGAGGAAGCGGAGCTGGTGAAATATCTGCCGGCAGGCACCTACACCCTGGCGGAGACCCAGGCACCGGAAGGATACCTGCTGGCGGAGGCGGTGCCCTTTACGGTGGAGGCCACCGGTGAGGTGCAGGAGGTTACCATGATCAACCGGCTGCGGGGGAAGATCACCGGTGAGGTGCCGCCGGGAGATGGCACGGTGACGGTGCAGACCGGCGATACGGAGAGTCCGGTGATGTGGTTGGCCTTTCTGCTGGCAGCCGGAGGGCTGGCAGCGGCCTTGGGAATCCGGAGGAGCCGCCATGAGAAAGAATAGATGGAGATGTGGATTGTGCCTTCTGGGAGCCAGCCTGGTTTTTCCCTGGCCGGTCCGGGTGACGGCTTCCCAGGTGGAAGAGGAGGCAGTGCTCTGGGAGGAGCAGGTGGAGTGTGCCAGCCGGGAGGAGGCGGAAGCCTATACCTTCCCGGATTTGTGCCAGAGAGAAGGGGAAAGCTACCGGCTGGTGCGGACGGAGATCCTGCCGGTGGAGTCAGATGAGCTGGATGAATCAAAAACGGAGGAGACTCGGCCTCCGCAAGTGGAGCTGGTGATCTCCCCGGTCATTCCCCAGGGAGAGAGCTATGAACCGGAGGCAGAGATGGTACGGGATGGCATCCGCTACCGGCTGGTACAGACCGAAACGGAACCGGCAGAGCCGGAGGAAAGCGGGCAGATGGTGGAGGGCTCGCAGGTCTATGCCGGTGTGACAGAGAGGCCGGATATTCCGGAGGAGGCAGATTTTGTTGTCTGGGATGAGGTAAGACAGGAGAACCGGACGGTTCGCCTGTCTCTGGCCCGGCTGCAGGAGGTGTGGAGCTGGCGGGAGGATTTTCAGGCGGTGCTCACCGCCTCCCCCGCCGGGGCCTCCGAGTATGAGCTGGGCGGCCAGGTGGTGACGCTGGGTGAGGAGGCCCCGGGGCTGGAGGCCCATGAGGCAGCGGTGCTTGCCGAGCTGGGGTTGGAACCGGAGCGGTACCAGATCCAGGATTCCCAGTGGGCCGGACCGGCTTATGAGACTGAACAGGGATGGGCCCGGCAGATTCGGGTAACCGGCAGCAGGTATGCAGCGGATTACACCGCCTGGTATGTGGGAGAATTGCCGGCACAGCCAGGAACCGTGTACCGTTCCGTGTACCAGGAAATCCTGGAGCCGGAAACAGAAGCGCCGGACCGGTATCGGGTGCGGGCGGTCTATCAGCGGGAGGAAAAAGAGGAACCTGCCCTTCCTCCCGCAGCACTTCCCACAGCAGCCGGCATCCTCACCGCCGGGATCTTTGTGGTGGTCTGGAGGCGAAGAAAAAAGAAACGTAAAGGATAAATGTAGTTGCGGGTGCTCTGTTTTTGGCTTATAATGAGAGGAAGGCAGGAGGTGTACCCATGAGAACCATGTGGGATGTGTTGCGGGAGGATAAGGAAAAGAGCGTACAAGAAGGCAGACAGCAAGGAATACAAGAAGGAATGCAGAAAGGAATACAGCGGGAACAGCGCCGGATTGTCCTTTTTATGGCGCGGAGTGAGAAGGATCCGGAGAAAATCGCCCAGCGTGTGGGGATTCCTGTGGAGCGTGTCCGGGAGCTGATGATCCCCTTGGAAGAGAATCCAGAGGCGCCGGAAGACGATACAGAAGAATAAAAAAAGGCCGCCGCACAGAGAAGGTTGCTTCCCGGTGCGGCGGTTTGTCTTTGGGCACGGAGCTGTTCCATCGGATCCGTCTCCGTATGTTGATGCTGATTATTTCTCGCTGTTCTGCTTCTCCAGTTCTGCCTTTTTCATGGCGCGGACCCGCAGCGGCAGGCCAAACAGGTTGATGAAGCCTTCCGCATCGTGGTGATCATACAGTTCGCCGGTGGTGAAGGAGGCCAGGGACTCGCTGTACAGGGAGAACGGCGCTTTGGTGCCGGCCTTGATGATGT
>CAZSAF010000126.1:0-8142 GCA_964604605.1 uncultured Lachnospiraceae bacterium | reverse complement strand
GGGCAGGGTCACCACGCTCAGATCCGCCATCCATTCCCAGGCCTTCTTCAGGGACAGGCAGCTGAGGACCCGCTTAAACCGGCGGATGTCCATGTCCAGCACCTGCCGGCGCACATCGTTGATATAGTTGGGCGCCGGGACGCCGAAGCGCTGCAGCACGTACTGGGTTTCCAGGTTCAGCTGCCCCGCCCGCCGGGGAAGATAGGGATTGCCCGTCAGCTTTTCCTTCAGCCGGGCGTAGGCAATGGCGGAACAAATGGAATCCGTGTCCGGGTTCATGTGTCCCACCACATAGACAGGGCGTATTTCCTCCGGTTCCTGGGGTGCCAGGGAACGGTCTTGCTTCATAATCTTCTCCTCCTGAATCGGATGCGTTAGATCATGCGCCCGCCGGGCGCACCTAAAACCCAGCGCCGCCTGCCGGCGGCGCTGCCATCAGCGTTGTTCTGCTTTACAGCATGTGGCTGCGCAGCTCCTCCCCGGACAGCGGAGACAGGTAAGCCGGCGCAATGTCAAAGACCGTCTTGGCGCCCTCCGCGCCCTCCGCCTTCAGCCGGGAAACGGCCCGGGCATAGGCCACCAGCACGCTGGCGGTAAACTCCGGGTTGGAGCCCAGCTTCAGGGAATACTCGATCATCTGATGGGTTCCCTCACCGGTGACACCGCTGCGCATCACAAAGCCGCCGTGAGGCATCTTGTTATGTTCTTTCAGGAATTCTTCCTCCTCCATGAAGGTGACGGTGGTGTCATAGTCGGAGAAATAGTTGGGCATGGTCACAATGGCCTCCCGGATGGCTTCCTTGTCGGCCCCTTCCTCGGCCACCACATAGCACTCCCGCAGGTGCTTCTGCCGGGTGGAGAGCTCCGGATTCTTGCCGGCCCGCACTGCCTCCATGGCAGCCTCCACCGGCACCGTGTACTGGATGGCCCGCTTTACCCCCGGCACCCGCCGGATGGCGTCCGAGTGGCCCTGGCTGACGCCCCGCCCCCAGAAGGTGTAGGTGGCGCCGTCGGTGAGAATGGACTCCGCATACAGCCGGTTCAGGGAGAACAGGCCCGGATCCCAGCCCACGGAGATGACGCCCAGGGTTCCCGCCTTCCGGCAAGCCGCGTCCACATTGGCAAAGTGCTCCGGGATCTTGGCATGGGTGTCAAAGCTGTCAATGACGTTGAACCACTGGGCCAGCTGCGGGGTCTGCTCCGGCAGATCCGTGGCGCTGCCGCCGCAGAGGATCATCACGTCCACCTGGTCCTTGTATTTCTCTGCCTCCTGCAAAGGGTACACCTTGGCGTCCGCCGTCACCGGCTTTACATCCGCCGGATTCCGGCGGGTGAAGATGCCTGCCAGCTCCATATCCGGATTCTTCTGGATGGCCAGCTCCACGCCGCGCCCCAGATTTCCGTATCCTGCAATCCCAATTCGAATGCTCATGGTAAAATCCTCCTCAAATCGATTCTTGTCTTTCTTTTCTTCCTCTGGCATATTGTAACCGATTTTGGCGAGAATTTCCACTAGGAGGGAGGATTTTTTTGCTGGAGGGGAAAATTTCTCAATGTTCTTTTACCGAAATTACTGAAATGTGGACAGCCAAAAAGGTGCTTTGGAAAACAGAAGAGACAAATGGGGAAAGCCGGACTTTTTTCTGCACGATAATTCCCATTTTGATCGCATCAATTTTCTGAAATGCTTCCTCCGGTTTAGGGCAGGCTATCTGGTAATTTCTTCCTCCGCTTAGGATTTTTACGCATCCGTTTGGAATACTGTAGGATACAGATGAAATTTGCCCCACCATAATTGATACCGTTTCTTTCCGGATCAGCAGTCCCCTGGGCTGAAACTCAATATGATCCGAAAATACTTTCAGCCAGCACATAGCATCCTGGATCATTTTTTCGATACCATAGAGTCCCACAAGGACACATAAAAAGCCTACTATTTTAAGAAGGTTTTGCCCCTCTTCCGAAAACATGGGACCACCCCCGATGCTTCCCATGGTTTTCCCTATCCTGACCGATGCTCCCTCCTGTTCCAGGCCACTCAACCAAAAGTAACATATAGCTACCACGATTAAAAAAATCCCGCCTGCTAAATACCTGCCTGTTTTCTTTTTCATTCCGCCTTTTATCTGATAAATCAATCTGTCCATCTCTTACTTCCTCCTTTTTATTCCGACATCTCATCCTGTAAAGGATGCCGATCGTAAAACAAATCTGTCTTGGTTATGGGCAATATTGCCTATAACACTTTGCCACAATTATAAGCAATAATAAACATAATGTCAAGAGAGAGAGAAGGTAGAATCATCATGATTTCCTATGAACGTTTGTGGGCAACCATGAAGAAAAAGGGCGCTACGACCTATACCCTTCAGGTAAAGGGTCAGATCAGCAGTTCTACCATACGACGGATGAAGGCGGGTGAATCCATCTCTACCAACACGCTGGATGCTCTCTGCAAAGTATTAGACTGTTCTTTAAACGATATCATTGAATACATTCCGGAAAACCAAGAAAACTCCTAGCAATTGTCCTACAGAACCCGAGCAGAAAAGAACGGTACCATTGAAGTGTACGAAAAAATCGTACAATTAAAAATGCCGTCTTCCCATGGAGAAATTCCTTGACCCGGAATGAGCGATTGACATCCCCGCCGGAAAACATTACACTTTCTCCCAGGAGGCGATTTGCTTTATGAAGATCATTGACGCGCATATTCACTATAATCCGGAGGAATCCTACTTTCAGGAGATTGCGGAGGCGGCGGGCTATGAAAACTCGGAAGCCGGCCTTCACCGGGCGTTTCAGGAGGCGGGTGTGGTCCACGGCATTGTCATGGGGAACCGCAGCCTGTATCCGGAGGACCACCGGTATCCCTCCGGCTGCAGCTACTGCCTGGGGCTGGACGGCCGGATGCTGGCCCAGATGAACCCCAAGGAAGCCCTTGCCCTGACGGAGGAGAACCTGCGGCTGGACGCCTGCGTGGGCCTGAAGCTGTACCCGGGCTACAGCCCTTACTATGTCAGCGATCCCATGTTTGCCCCTTACTATAAGCTGGCCGAGCAATACCAGAAGCCGGTGGCCATCCACATGGGCGCCACCGCCGGCTCCGAGGGTGGGCTGAAATACAGCCATCCCCTGACGTTGGATGAGGCCGCGTCCCGGTTCCCCCATGTTTCCTTTGTCATCTGCCATCTGGGGAACCCCTGGATTGTGGACGCGGCGGCGGTGATGGACAAAAATCCCAATGTCTCCGCCGACCTCTCCGGCCTTCTGGAGGGGAAACAGGACATGGACCAATATCTTGCGGAAAAATCCGGTTACCTGGAACACATCCGTACCTGGCTTCAGTACCTGGATTCCTACGACCGGCTTCTGTACGGCACCGACTGGCCCCTGGCCCATGAGGCGGACACCATCCGGCTGGTGCAGGCGCTGGTACCGGAGCGCCACTGGGAGAAGGTATTTTACGAAAACGCCCGGCGGATTTACCCGCTGCCGTTGTAAGGCTTACCCGGCCGGAAAAGCGCCATTTCCCCGCCTCTTTCCGGAAGATTTTACCGGAATTTGCCTTGACATTCCTCCCTACTTAGGCTATACTTATTTCGCTATTGGATATGAGTGTTCTTTGCAGAGTATCCAAGCAAATATTTTCTCTGACCACCCTTTGGGGTTAAGGCCATACGGACAGCCGGGTCAACTGCCGCTGGGCGGCAAAAGCCGCCATTATTGATTGAGTTAAGAGCTCAATTTTATAAGTTGGTCACTTTATAACCAGTGCGGAGGACGCACATCAACTTGTAAAACGGTCAATAAGAGTAGTAAAAGTAAGTATTTGCTATATAGACTCTGTAGGAAAGACTCATTCTGTGAAAAACACAAAAGAAATCTGCGGCAAAGGCGCCCTCTGTCTTTCCGCCCGTATGAGCTTTTCCATTCGCAACGTTCTGCAAGCAGTGTGCCCCGGCACACTGCTATTTTTGTTTCAAGGAGAGCCGCTAAGATGGGTGAGAGATTAAAACTGTACGGTTTCAACAACCTGACCAAGTCCCTAAGCTTCAATATTTATGATGTCTGCTACGCCAAGAGCCCCCGGGAACAGCGGGACTATGTGGCCTATATCGATGCCCAGTACAACTCGGAGCGGCTAATCAGCATTCTGAAAAAGCTCACCGATATGATCGGCGCCCATGTGCTGAACATTGCCAGCCAGGACTACGAGCCCCAGGGGGCTTCCGTGACCCTGCTGATCTCGGAAAGCCCGGTGCTGCCCTCGGGGAAGGTGCAGCTGGCCCATCTGGATAAGAGCCATGTGACGGTTCACACCTACCCGGAGTACCATCCGGACACCCACCTGGCCACCTTCCGGGTGGACATTGACGTGTCCACCTGCGGGGAGATCACGCCCCTCTCCACCCTCAACTACCTGATCGGCTCCTTTGACTCGGACATCATCACCATGGACTACCGGGTCCGGGGCTTCACCCGGGCGGAGGACGGGCGGAAGATCTTTATGGATCATCCCATTTACTCCATCCAGGATTACATTGACCCAGCCACCCTGCGCCGGTATGACGCGGTGGACATCAACGTCTACAGCGCCAACCTGTTCCACACCAAGATGATGATCAAGGAGATCGACCTGCAGAACTATCTGTTCAAGACCGATGTCTATGAGCTTCCGCCCCAGACCCGGCTGGACATGATGAACGTCCTGCGCCGGGAGATGATTGAAATCTTCAACGCCTGACGTTGCAGGCGGAGCAAACCATTCCATGCCTGCCGCCGGTCGGAGCACCGGCGGGGCTTTCAAGGAGAGACTGCCATGAAACCACTGACCCAAGATCGGGCGCCTATCTACGAGGCATTGGAACATGTAAAAAAAATGCGGCTTGTGCCCTTTGATGTTCCCGGCCACAAACGGGGCCGGGGCAACCCGGAGCTGGTGGAGCTCCTGGGGGAGAAATGCGTGGGCATGGACGTGAACTCCATGAAGCCTCTGGACAACCTGTGCCATCCGGTCTCGGTAATCCGGGATGCGGAGGTACTGGCCGCCCAGGCTTTTGGAGCCGCCCATGCCTTTCTGATGGTGGGGGGTACCACCTCCGCGGTCCAGAGCATGATCCTCTCCGTGGCCAAGCGGGGGGATAAGATTATCCTGCCCCGGAACGTCCACCGCAGCGTCATGGGGGCCATGGTCCTCTGCGGGGCGGTGCCGGTGTACGTGAACCCGGAGTGCGACGACCGGCTGGGCATCTCCCTGGGGATGCGGGTGGACGAGGTGGAGAAGGCCATCCGGGAAAACCCGGACGCCAAGGCGGTGCTGGTGAACAACCCCACCTACTACGGCATCTGCTCGGATCTGCGGTCCATTGTGCGGCTGGCCCACCAGCACGGTATGCTGTGCCTGGCGGATGAGGCCCACGGCACCCACTTCTACTTTGGCGAAGCCATGCCGGTGTCCGCCATGGCCGCCGGGGCGGATATGGCCGCTGTGTCCATGCACAAATCCGGCGGCAGCCTGACCCAGAGCTCTTTGCTTCTCACCGGCCCGGCCATGCAGGAGGGCCATGTGCGCCAGATCATCAACCTGACCCAGACCACCAGCGCCTCTTATCTGCTCCTCTCCAGCCTGGACATTTCCCGGCGGAACCTGGCGCTCCGGGGCCGGGAGGCCTTTGACCGGGTAGTGAAGCTGGCCCGGTACGCCCGGGATGAGATCAACGCCATCGGGGACTACTATGCCTACGGGAAAGAGCTGGTCAACGGGGACAGCGTCTTTGACTTTGATGAGACCAAGCTGTCCGTCAACACCCTGGACGTGGGCCTGGCGGGCATTGAGGTCTACGACCTGCTCCGGGACGAGTACGACATTCAGATTGAATTTGGAGACCTGGGCAACATTCTGGCCTACCTATCCATTGGTGACCGGGAGCGGGATGTGGAGCGGCTGGTCAGTTCCCTGGCGGAGATCCGCCGCCGGTTCCACCGCAGCAAGACGGGGCTGATGAAGCAGGAATACATTGACCCGGTGGTGGCGGTGTCCCCCCAGGATGCCTTCTACGCGGACAAGGAATCCCTGCCCCTGCGCCAGACCAATGGGAGGATCTGCAGCGAGTTTGTCATGTGCTACCCGCCGGGGATTCCCATCCTGGCCCCGGGGGAGCGGATTACGCCCCAGATTCTGGACTATATTGAATACGCTATGGCCAAGGGCTGCTCCATGACCGGCCCGGAGGCGGCGGACATCAGCCGCCTGAACGTATTAAAGGAGGAGACGAACTAAATGGAATTTTGGTTTTCGGAAGCCCAGACCCCCCATGTAAATCTTTCCATCCGGGTGGACCGGCAGCTGTACAGCGGCAAAAGCGAATTCCAGCGGATTGACGTATTTGACTCCCCGGAATTCGGCCGTTTCCTCACCCTGGACGGCTATATGATGCTGACGGAAAAGGACGAGTTTATCTACCATGAGATGATCGTCCACGTGCCCATGGCCGTACACCCCAAGGTCCGGGACGTGCTAGTCATCGGTGCCGGGGACGGAGGCGCCATCCGGGAGCTGGCCCGTTATCCGGAGATTGAGCACATGGATATGGTGGAGATTGATCCGCTGGTGGTGGAGGTGTGCAAGAAGTACCTGCCCCAGACCGCCTGCCGCCTGGACGATCCCCGGCTGACCATCCATTACGAGGATGGGCTCAAGTTCATCCGCACCTGTGAGAACCAGTACGACCTGATCCTGGTGGACTCCACGGATCCCTTCGGCCCCGGGGAAGGGTTGTTCACCCGGGAGTTCTACGGCAGCTGCTTTAAGACCCTCCGTGAGGACGGCATTATGGTAAACCAGCACGAAAGCCCCTTCTACAGCGAGGACGCCGCCGCCTGCCAGCGGGCCCACAAGCGGATTGTGGAATCCTTCCCCATCAGCCGGGTGTACCAGGCCCACATTCCCACCTATCCTTCCGGCCACTGGCTGTTTGGCTTTGCCTCCAAGAAATACCATCCGCTGAAAGATCTGAACGAAACCCGGTGGAATTTGCGGGGACTTTCCTGCCGCTATTACACCACCACGCTGCACAAGGGCGCTTTCTATCTGCCCGCCTATGTGGAGGAGCTGCTGAGTGATGTTGAGTAAAAATGTAGAAACCTTTTTAGGCTGCGACGCTTCCTTTGAGGAGGCGTCCACGGTGCTCTTTGGCGCCCCCTTTGACTCCACCACCTCCTACCGCCCCGGCACCCGGTTCGGCAGCGCTGCCATCCGCCATGAGTCCTACGGGCTGGAGACCTACAGCCCCTACCAGGACCGGGACCTGGAGGATCTGTCCGTCATGGACAGCGGGGACCTGGAGCTGTGCCTGGGCAACTCGGAGACGGCCTTGGATCAGATTGAGGAGCGGGCAGGGATCATCCTGGATGCCAGCAAGCGGCCTTTTCTCCTGGGGGGCGAGCACCTGGTGACCCTGGGCGCCTTTCGGGCTGTCTGGAAGCGGTACCCGGAACTGCGGCTGATCCACTTTGACGCCCACACGGATCTGCGGGACGACTACCTGGGCTGCCGGCTCTCCCACGCCTGCGTCATCCGCCGCTGCCACGAGCTGACGGGGGACGGGCGGATTTTCCAGTTTGGCATCCGCTCCGGAGACCGGAGCGAGTGGCGCTGGGGAAAGGATCACGTGTCCACGGTGCCCTTCACCTTTGACGGCCTGGAGGAAACCCTGGAGCAGCTGCAGGGCTTCCCGGTGTATTTTACTCTGGACCTGGACGTGCTGGACCCTTCGGTGTTCCCGGGAACCGGCACCCCGGAGCCCGGCGGCGTCTCCTTTGACGCCCTGCGCCGTGCCGCCACCCTGGTGTGCCAGAAGGCCCAGGTGGTAGCCTGCGATGTCAACGAGCTGAGCCCGCCCTACGACCCCAGCGGGGCCTCCACGGCGATGGCCTGCAAGATCGTCCGGGAGATGCTGCTGGCCCTGGACTGACGGCCATGCCCGCCGGACAGCCATACCCCTACTTGACAACGAGCCCCGCCTGACGGCGGTAACATCCATTTGACAATCTGTCAACAGACTTTAAAATGAGGAGGAACAAACCATGGGAAAAGCCCTGATCATTGGATGCGGCGGCGTGGCCTCTGTGGCCATTCAC
>CAZSAF010000125.1:0-8317 GCA_964604605.1 uncultured Lachnospiraceae bacterium | reverse complement strand
CGGTTTTTCGATTTGACATCCGGTGCTGGTGACAGTATAATAGACTTAGCAAGAGAGCCATTGACTAGAATGCACCTAGCCACCGGCGGCATAGTTTAAAGTAGCGCCACTTCCCGCCAGGATGAGGGCGCTACTTTTTGCGTGTAAGCATCACTGCAAGAGTTACGACTGCACAAAGCATTATTACAAACTGTATCAGATCCGAATATGTAACCATAGCACCAGCCTCCTTTTAGCAGAGGCGCTCTCCAAGAGGTGATCGGCGTTCCCAGACCCCAATCATAGATTCCGCCCTCGCAACCGATAGAAGCATCGGGCAGAAAGTCTTGAAAAAATCCGGAAAACGGTTGCCCTCCCTCCGGACCGGGAGTATACTGTTACCGTCCCACTGGTTCTGGGAGGAGTGCGGCGCAGCCGTATTGCCGGTGTCTAAGCTCACCTTTGATTATCCCTTAGAAACACGCGGCAGCCAGTGGGATTTTGGATGGGATTTTGTGCGGTATCCCCAGTGTTGGCAGGGCTGGGGGGCCGCCTTTTCTGTGAGGGAGGAAGTTTATGAAGATTGAGAAACGCGGTGTGGCAAAGTTTTTGATCTGTACCTGCATTGGCATTGTGCTCTTTGCGGTGAACATTCCGGCACTGGGAAAGTCCGCCTTTTCCTGGTTCTCCAGCGCCTGCGAGGATTTCCTGGCGCCAGCTTATCCCTGGATTCTGATGGCCTTTGTGACCGTGTCTCTGGTGCTGACGGTGATGGGGCTGGGGGAGAACCCCTTTATCCTGAAGAACCCCCGGTTTAAACGGACCTTCTATAAAAAGAAAATGCAGCTGGCAACCCTGGTGGTTTCCCTGGCGGTGTTGATCTGCTATCAGTTTGTGCCGGTTCCCTTCCTCAATGACCAGAGCGAATCCCTGGTGAGCATGTGCGGAGACATGTTTGTGTTCTTGATCCTGGCCAAGATGACACTGCCCCTGATCAGCGACTACGGCCTTTCGGAGATGCTGGAGGTCTTCCTCCGCCCCATTATGAAGCCGCTGCTGAAGGTACCCGGCTGCGCGGTGATCCACATGATGGCCAGCAGCTTTGTCAGCGTGACGGCCAGCACCGTCATGGCCGGAGAGCAGTACCAGCAGGGGGTCTACACCCGGCGGGAGGCGGTGACCACCATCACCTGCCTGACCATTCCCACCATGTTTGTGACCATGCTCATCTGCAACACCGTGGGGCTGGAAAATGAGTGGTTCCATTTATATGTGTACATTCTGGCCGTGTGCCTGGTGGCCGGCGTGATTGTGTCCCGGCTGTTTCCCATCTGCCGGATTCCGGATACCTATGCGGCGGAGCGGCAGGTGGAGGAGGAGCCGGACCACGAATCCAAAATTCATTTTGCCTTCCATCGGGCATCCCAGCGGGCCCTGAAGACTCGGTATGATCCGGTGGACAATTTCCTGACCATTGTGTTCAGCATGATCTCTTTTATCCCCTATATTCTGGCCTGGGGAACCGTGCTGAAGCTGATTCTGGCCTATACGGATATCATGAACGTCCTCACCTATCCCTATGGCCTGTACCTGGAGCTGTTCGGCATTGACCAGGGGACCCAGGTGGCGCCGGTCTTGGTGCTGAACTTCCTGGACGTGGTGATGCCTACGGTGGTGCTGGCGGATGTGGAGGACGCCACGGTGGTGCTGCGGGTCCTCTGCATTACCCTCAGTGAGATGGTCTATATTGCGCCGCTGCTGCTGACCCTGGCCAGCAAAGGCCTCAGCTCTCTGGCGGAGCAGATGGGCATTTGGCTGGTGCGCCTGATTGTGCTGGTGCCCTGTGCGGCGCTGTTGTATCCGGTATTCTTTTAGGGGTTGAGGGGCGGCTCCACGCGCACCGGCCGTATCCGCTGGAAGCGCGTGGAGATACGCCCCTCCTCAACATCTATGGCGCATGCATAGCGGCTCCGGGCCTCGGCCAGCATCCGGATGGCCGCCTCATCGTGCGCCACATGGGTCCGGGCACACAGATTCAGGTACGCGCCCTGGGCGGTTTCATCTGCCACCTCGCTGGTGTAGGATACCGCTGTGATCCACGGGAAGCGCAGGGCCGGGTAGGCGTGGCGGGGGTGATAGGAATAAGGGATCCAATAGTGGATCGTATTTTTGTAGTATTCCGCCGGAAACAGCTTGGGCATCCAGGCGTGGGCGTATTTTTCAAATTGGGCGCTCCACTCCAGGTTCCACGCGGTCATTTCGGCATCGCCGGAGATGGCGTCCGCAATCCGGTCTTCCATTTCCTTGTTTACCGCATAATTTTCCTGATAAGCATTGTCCGTTACATACCAGAAGTATCCGTACAAAAGCGACCGGGGCAGCCAAAACCCTTTATAGGCAGGCGGCGTATAGCCGGAAAACTGCTGATCCCATTCGTGGCTGGGAACCCCATGGTTATCGATGACAATGTCCGGCAGATAACGCTCGTAAAGCCGGGTCAACCCCATTGCCTCCCCGTGGATGGTATCCGGCAGGAAATAATCCTGGAAAAATTCTTTCCCCACCGCGTTAAAGCGGGCCACGTGGAGCTTCCACCAAGGATGTTCCTTCTGGAGTTCATAGTGGATGGCGGCGCCGTCTACATTTTCCATGGGAATCAGTACCAGATTGATCCGGTCCGCAAGCCCCCGCCATTTTTCCTGGGTCAGCAGATTTTTCAGCAGCAGGAAGGATGCATTGGTTGCGGATACCTCGTTGGCGTGATGCCGGGCGTTGATCAGCATGGAAGGGTGCCTGGTCAGGCGCTTGGTCATGGACAGGTATCCTGTCCGGTCCGGTTTCAGCCAAATGGCGTACTGCTCCCGCCCGGCGTAGGACCTGGCTGTCTGAAAAACCTCTATTCCCGGCACATCCTTCAGCTTTTCGATGATTTCCCGGTATTGCCCGTAGCCGATGACCTCCGTTTCGTGGAGATCGATATCCTCTATGGATTGATCTTGGGGGCGGGGCGTTTCCTCCGGAAGCCTGGCGATGGCCTTGCTGCCGTCTTCCCCCGTCAGGCAAAGCTCTGCCACCGGATGCCATTCCCGGCTGCTGTGCAGGACGCCTTGCTCCAATAAGTAAGCATAGGAGCGGAGAAATTGGGAGGGCACTCCCCGGGAGGCAAGGTCCAGACAGAATTTCCCGTCTTGGACACGTACCCGCTGAATCCAGAACGAAATCCCCTGCCGCTCCCTCTGGCGCGCTTCCCATTTGCCGTCCCGCAGAATCCCCGGGCATTCCTGGCTTTTTTCTAACAGGGTCACCCGCATGGCCGGGGCCCCCTCTTTCTTGTGAATCAGGGGAAGGATCAGGCCGGGCGCGTCCAGGGCAATGCCGTCCGTCCGCAGGCCGTACTTCTTAAAATAGTCGCTTCCCACAAAGTAAAGATCCTCGTGCAGCCCGTCCAGGGAAGAAATCAGGTCTTCCCGGCATCCCACCCGGCTGTCCGGTTCGCTGACGGTCACCTCCAGACGGAGCTCCTGGAACAGGGGCTGCTGCGTTTGGGCCACCGTTCCGCCGTTCTTTTCCTCTACATACCGTTCGCAATCGGGCAGGACTTCCGCCTGATAGACATCCCAGATCCTTTCCAGGTCGGTTGGAATTTTTTGAAATCGTACTTCTCTGCCGTTTATCCAGGCCCGGAGATAGCCGGTGGAGGGATGTACCTTCCCCATTTCCGGGCTGGAATCCAGATAAGGACGCTCCGCATACTGGGCTTCGTAAGAGCTTTCATACACCAGGCTTCCGTTCCGGTACGCCCTGCAGAGATAGGTCAGAGGAAGATCTTCTTTATAAGGAAGAAAAAGAATCTTCTCCCGGTCCAGCCCCAGCTCCCTTGCCAGAATATCCTCAATGGGGTACAGCTCCTGCAGCCACCGCACCGGCAGGTCGTACCATTGGTCCGGATGATCCGCCTGCAGATTGACCCGGGAGGGCGTGGCGCCGTTTTCGTCCTGCCATTCTGTCTGCCCGTCCGGCAAAAAGGGCTTAAAATAGATTTCCATCTGATCCGGTTGGGCTTGTCGGACGGCCGGAATCACGGCCTCGGCGATCCACGAAAATCCCTGTTTGTAGGCGCAGATGATTCCCGCTTCCACCTTGGAGGCGCCCCGCTTCTTGCCTTCCGCCTGTATGCGTTCCTCGATTTTCCGGCGCACCGGCCGGTCCTCGCTTAAGGCCCCTTGTACCTGCAGGAAATCCACCGGCTGGAGCAGCGGAAAGACTTGTTTTTCCAGGATGTCCCAAAAGACGTCCACTTCCCAGGGAAAGGAATAATCCTTTTCATAGGCCTTCCTTCCGCTTTTGTAGCAGGTAAATACAGTGTCGGGGAATAAGGCTTTCTGTTCTTCCGTCATCTCCGGGGAGCAGAATACCTGGTAAGCCCCGGTGGGATTTGCCGGGCGGTTTTTTAACATGTGAAGCGCTGCCAGCTGCCCGTCGGCGTTTCGGAGTGCCGCGTCATCGCACAGGTTCATCAGCAGGTCCCGGAAGTTCCGCAAACCGCCGGTCCCGGGAAACTTTTCACACAGAACGGAAGAGAAATCCTCCAACTCCTTTCCTCTGCCCCGCAGGTGGATGCGGGTGAAGCCGTCCGCCTTTTCCAGGGTCATTTCTGCCTGGTCCCCGTCCTCCAGGAAGATCGCGTTCCCCCGGTAATCCTCCCCGGCCAACAGGCTGCCTTCATACGCTGTGGTTTCCATGCCCAGGCGGAAGGCAATGTTGCAGGCGGCCACCATCACAGAGAGGGAGGGGGTTGGCGGCAGCACCAGCTTTACATCCAGCCGGTCCGGCAGAAAGTCGCAGTCGGTATCCTGCAGAAGGGAGCCGCGGCTGAACAGCTCCTCCAGCCCTCTCTCATCCCGGAAGTCCAGCTCAAACAGGGAGGCCGGATCCCGCGGTGCCGCGCGGACGGGGGAGGGGGCCGGCGTCACCGGCAGGGTGAACAGCGCCTCCAATTCGGCAGCATTCCTGGGAGCTTCTATTTGGCCGTCCGCCCCGGCAATGGGAAAGGTGGAGGATTCGGTCTGGAAACCCAGCAAAAAAGCGGCTTCCAGAGCCAATTCCTGTTCCTGTTTGGACGGGTTTGCCCGTAACGCTAGTTTTTTCATGGCGCAGGCCTCCTTTCGGGCGTTTCCGGAAAATCTGTGCCTTTATTATACAGCCCATGCAATGGCCTGTCAATTTCAGGGAAAAAGGCGGACGCCCCATGGCATCCGCCTCTTTCCCTTGTCTTTTTTATGTTTCTATGTGTATGAATGAACAATTTCCTCTTGATTTACAAAAACGGGTTCTACAGTTAGGACTGTCTGCATTTCTTATAGGCATTCCTCCTTTTGCCGGATTTTGGGCGGAAATCAGAAATCGCCCTCTGAGGAGAGGGGAATGCCGCCGCTGCGCTGCCTCCGGACCACGGATACACAGGAGGGCTGTCTCCAGTCACGTGTCTGCTGTCCCCTGCGAAGCGGGCATTCCTCCCACCCTTGCTTTTCCCCTCTTAAAGTACCGTACCGCTTCAGGTGGCTGCAAGCGATGCATTTGCCATCACACCGGGAAGCACAGCGGCCCGCCGATACCTCTCATGGAAAGGGAGAAGGATTCCTTTTCCTTATCTGCCTTCCAGTATAGAGGACAAATGTGTCCGTCATGTGGATGAATTATGAGGAATCTCTGACGAAAGTTGGAATTTTTCTCTGGAGATTGGAAAGAAAATCGAAAAAAATTCTAAAATGCGGGAATGGGAAGGCAGAAAACCAGGGGGAAAAGGCTGTGGCGGGGCGGTAGAGGGCAGGAAGAGAGAAATTTCGAAAATAAATAAAATGTATAAAAACAGATATAAATAATTGGGAAAAACGGGACAAACAGGAAAAATAAATATATAAAATATATTTTATAAGAGAATAAATAAAGTTGACATATATGATAAACGGTGCTATTCTATATCACGTAAAGAGAAAGAAATGATTCCTTCGGGAATCAGAAAAGACAGAAGGGAGGCAAGGAACATGAAACAGAAAGAGAACTTTTGGCAGCGTTACCTTCGTCGGAGGGAAGAAGAAGTTCGCAAGGCTGTGGAAGAGTATTGGGAAATGATGAAATAAAACCGGAGACGGACAAGACTGGAAAAGGAGGTCTTACATCATGAAAAATCAGAATAAGCGTTGGGAGAAGCTGGCAGCACAGATCCGCGAGGAGGCCCTGGAACAGCCTTACGTGGAGCAGTATCTGAACCTGATCCAGCTTGGGTAATATGGAAAGATGGAGATGGGAGTCCGGGTTGCCGGGCTCCCATTCCTGCGTTCCGGGCTGCTTTTCCGCCTGGCGTGCTTTTCTGTAAAAAAATGTAAAAAACCCTTGCATTTCCGGGAGAAGTGTGGTATGCTTTCAAGGCTGTGACATTGATAGCGTTGAAGCGTGAGGTTGCTGTCCGCCGTGGCAGGTTTTTCCGTGGAGCGAATGTCATGTTAGGAAACTGACGACAAGTCACTGTACCAATTAACCATCTGCCGGAAAGCAGAGATGACGTGTGAGAATCTTTGGGATACACACGGGAACGTGTACAGTCACCACTTGTCGTGCTGAGCAAGTACGAAAAGGAGGCGGCTTTTTTTATGGCAAACCAAGTAATGAGAATCACGTTGAAGGCGTACGACCATCAGCTGGTGGATCAGAGTGCAGCAAAGATCGTGGAGAATGTGAAGAAGACCGGCGCAAAGGTCAGCGGCCCCGTTCCGCTGCCCACCAAGAAGGAAATCATCACCATCCTGCGGGCTGTGCATAAGTACAAAGATTCCCGTGAGCAGTTTGAGCAGAGAACCCACAAGCGGCTCATCGACATCATTGCTCCCAACCAGAAGACAGTGGACGCCCTGTCTCGTCTGGAGATGCCTGCCGGTGTGTACATCGACATCAAAATGAAAAACGCGTAAGAAACCATCAATATTCTAGTATGAACGCAAAACGCGTTCCGCTGTAGGAGGACATGAGAATGAAGAAAGCAATTTTGGCAACGAAAGTCGGCATGACCCAGATTTTCGGCGAAAACGGAGAGTTGACTCCGGTTACGGTTCTGCAGGCTGGCCCCTGTGTGGTTACCCAGGTGAAAACCGTGGAGAACGACGGCTACAGCGCCGTGCAGGTGGGCTTTGTGGACAAGAGAGAGAAGCTGGTCAACAAGTGCCAGAAGGGCCACTTTGAGAAAGCCGGCGTTTCCTATAAGAGATACGTGCGGGAACTGAAGCTGGACAATGCGGAGGAGATGAAGCCGGGCGAAGAGATCAAGGCAGATGCGTTTGCCGCCGGTGACAAGGTGGATGCCACCGCCATCTCCAAAGGTAAAGGCTTCCAGGGCGCCATCCACCGCCACGGACTGCAGAGAGGACCGATGGCCCATGGTTCCAAGTATCATCGCCATGCGGGTTCCAACGGCGCTTGCTCCGATCCCAGCCGGGTGTTCAAAGGCAAGAAGATGGCCGGACAGATGGGTCACCGCAGAATCACCGTGCAGAACCTGGAAGTGGTTCGCGTGGACGCAGAGGATAACCTGATTCTGGTAAAGGGCTCCGTGCCTGGCCCCAAGAAGGCTCTGGTAACGCTGAAGACCACCGTAAAGGCGTAAGGCTTTTATAGGAAAGGAGGAAACTTGAGATGGCAAAAGTATCTGTTTATAATATGGAAGGAAGCCAGATCGGCGAGATGGAGCTGTCCGACGCCGTGTTTGGCGTGGAAGTAAACGAGCATCTGGTACACATGGCTGTGGTGCAGCAGCTGGCCAACAACCGCCAGGGCACCCAGAGCGCCAAGAACCGTTCCGCGGTCAGCGGCGGCGGCAGAAAGCCCTGGAGACAGAAGGGCACCGGCCATGCGAGACAAGGTTCCACCCGTGCTCCCCAGTGGACCGGCGGCGGCGTTGTGTTTGCCCCCCAGCCCCGGAGCTACCGCTTCAAACTGAACCGGAAAGAGAAACAGCTGGCCCTGAAGTCGGCGCTGACCTCCCGGGTCAACGAGTCCAAGTTCTTTGTGCTGGATGAACTGAAGCTGGATGAGATCAAGACCAAGAAGTTCCAGAATGTGCTGAACAACCTGAAGGTGAACAAGGCGCTGGTGGTTCTGGACGAGAATGACCAGAATGTGATCCTGTCTGCCCGGAACATCCCGGACGTGAAGACGGCCCAGACCAACACCATCAATGTGTACGATATTCTGAAGTACAACACGGTGGTCATCACCAAGGCTGCTGTGGAGAAAATTGAGGAGGTATATGCGTAATGGCGGACATTAAGTATTATGACGTGATCCT
>CAZSAF010000124.1:0-8338 GCA_964604605.1 uncultured Lachnospiraceae bacterium | reverse complement strand
TTGCTGCCGGGAATGTTTAGACTAAAATTGTATGAATAGCAGAACACCTGCGCTGCCGGCAAACAGCTGTCGGATCGATGGGGGAAGGAGTGTGGATTGAAATGGGAGTCTATTTGAATGAAACCGGCGCTTACGGCTTGTTTCAGGAAGATTTTTCCCTCACGTACCATGTGGACAAAACCGAAATCCTCCAGGAGCTGGTGCCGTTGATTGCGTTAAAACAGAATACCAGCGGACGGACGTAAATCGAGGAAAGGGGCCAAAGTATGTGGCCATCACCAGGCCGCGCCGTTTTGGAAAGACCATGATGGCCAATATGATTGCCGCCCACTTTGGGAAAGGCGTGGATAGCCATGAGGAATTTGACACGCTGAAGGTGTCCTGTTTCCCATGGTATAAAAAGCACTTAAACCAACACAATGTAATCCATATTGCGTTTAATGAACTGCCGAGGGATGGTAAGTCTTATGAGCAGTATATGAATCGCATACAAAACCTGCTGCTGGACGATTTGATGATGGCATACCCTACGGTACGGATTCGGGAAACAGATGCTGTATGGGATGCCCTGAAGAAGGTGTATACCTATTGCGGCGGGGAAAAATTTATCTTTATTCTGGACGAATGGGATTATATTTACCACCAGGACTTTGTGACAGAGGAGGATCAGGAACATTTCACCCGGTTCCTGAGTAATCTTCTGAAAGACAAGGCCTATGTGGAGATGGCGTATATGACAGGGATCCTTCCTATTGCCAAGTATTCCAGCGGATCTGAGCTGAACATGTTCTTCGAGTTTTCCATGGCAACTACGGAAACGTATAGCACCTATTTTGGTTTTACGAATGCGGAGGTAGACGACTTATATGAGAGATACCTGCATTCGGTGGAGGAACCGAAAGTAACCCGCCAGGGGCTGGAGCTCTGGTACGATGGGTACCTGACCGCCGGAGGCCAACGTTTGTATAACCCGCGTTCCGTTGTAGGGGCTCTGACCTTTAACCAGCTGGGTAGCTATTGGACTAGCTCGGGCCCTTATGATGAACTGTTCTATTATATTCGTGCCAATGTGGATGCGGTGAAGGATGATGTGGCTCTGATGGTGGCGGACAATCCAGTACCGGCCAAAATCCAGGAGTATGCGGCTACATCCCTGGAGCTGAAAACGCGGGATGAGATTTTCTCCGCTATGGTGGTGTATGGCTTTTTGAATTATGAGAATGGATATATGAGAATGGATATGTATCCATCCTCAACAAAGAGCTGATAGAGTACGCTCACAACACGCACAGTCCCATGCAGGCTTACAGCAACGAGGCGGAGCTGGCGTCCATCATCCGCTGGGTGTATCTAAAAGCGCTGGATTTTTACCGGATTGAACGGGAGGATAAAGCTGGCGTGGGGCGAGAAGCCAGAATATACCGGACGGATTCTGGCTGTGGGAATCGCCTACCATAAGGATGATCCCAGCAAGCGGCATGAGTGCCGGGTGGAGGTGTTGCGGGAGAGGCTGTAAGCCGTGCCCATTCGCAAACCATTCGACATCTTTCAAACGAGAAAGCTCCCCTTGCGGTTCTGCATGCAAAGGGAGCTTTCTGTATACACGGGGAAGCTTTACTTCATGTGCGGATACAGCACCTCCGTATCCGGCACCCGGTTCTCCTTGATGGTCCGGGTGCTGATCCAGCGCAGCATGTTGAAGCGGCTGCCGGCCTTGTCGTTGGTGCCGGAGCGGCGGGCGCCGCCAAAGGGCTGCTGGTCCACCACGGCGCCGGTGGGCTTGTCGTTGATGTAGAAGTTGCCGGCGGAATGGGTCAGGGCCTTCTCCAGCTTTACAATGGCCATGCGGTCGGCCGCATAGATGGAGCCGCTCAGCGCGTATCCGGTGGAGCTGTCGCAGCGTTCCAGGGTCTCATCCAGCTTTTCATCCTCATATACATACACGGTCAGCACCGGTCCGAAGATCTCCTCCACCATGGTGCGGAAATCCGGCTTCTTGGCCAGAATCACCGTGGGCTGAATAAAGTATCCCACCGAATCATCGGCGGTGCCGCCCTCCAGAATCTGGCAGTCCGGGGAGGCCTTGGCGTAATCCAGGTACTCCTTGATCTTGCCAAAGGCCTTCTTGTCAATGACGGCGTTGAGGAAGGCATGGATGTCACGCACATCGCCGGTGTGCATGGCGGCCATGGCCTGATGGATTTTTTCTTTCAACTCCGGCCACAGGGAAGCGGGAATGTAGGCCCGGGAGGCGGCGGAGCACTTCTGCCCGCAGTAGGCGAAGGCAGCCCGCATCATGCCGCTGGCCAGCGCATCCACGTTGGCGGTGGGATGGGCAAAGATAAAGTCTTTGCCGCCGGTTTCGCCCACCAGCCGAGGATAGCTGTGGTAGCTGCCGATGTTCTGGCCTACGCGGCTCCAGATGCTGTTGAACACTTCGGTGGAGCCGGTAAAATGGAAGCCGGACATCCGCGGGTCCGCCACCACATAGTCGCCGAATTCGGTGCCGCGGCTGGGCACAAAGTTGATAACGCCTGCCGGAAGGCCTGCCTCCTCCAGAATCTCCAGGAAATAATAGCTGGCTAACACCGCGGAAGAAGAGGGCTTCCAGACCACCACGTTTCCTGCCATGGCCGGAGCGGAAGGCAGGTTGCCGCTGATGGAGGTGAAGTTAAAGGGGGAGAGGGCCGCCACAAAGCCTTCCAGAGGACGGTACTCATTGCGGTTCCAGGTGCCCCGGGTGTTGGAGGGCTGCTCAGCGTAGATCTCCTCCAGCCGGTAGGCGTTGAAGCGGAGGAAATCCGCCAGCTCACAGATGACGTCAATTTCCGCCTCGTAAACATTTTTGCTCTGGTTCAGCATGCAGGCAGCGGTCATCTTTTTGCGGTAGGGGCCGGTGAGCAGATCCGCAGCGGTGAGGAACACCGATACCCGGTGATACCAGGGAAGGGACTCCCACTCCGCTTTGGCGGCCATGGCGGCCTCCACCGCCTGCTTCAGCTCCTCCGGCCCGGCCACATGTACCGTAGCCAGCACACTGCTGTGGCGGTGGGGCTCAATGGCTTTCATGGTTTTTTCTGTATAGATCCTCTTGCCTCCGATGACACAGGGGATCTCAACGGGGTTGGCTGCCTGGCGGTCCAGCTCCTCCAGCAGCTCTTTCCACTCCGGGCTGTCTGCCTGATACGATTTCACCGGCTCATTGGTTGGCCGGGTAAAATGAAAAAATCCTTCATTCATAATTATTTTCCTCCTAACATAACGATTAGCTGACGCATACATTATAAATCCCCAAAAGGCAAAATCATAATTATGAATATTTATATCGGATAAAAAATTTTTATTTGTAAGAAAATGTGGCTGTAAGTTAAGAAAAATTATCGGGTGAAATGTGGCTCTCTGGAAAAATTCCGGTTGCGAACGGAGAGAAAATCTGTCATACTGGTAAGCAGAAAGAGAGGATGCAGAGATGGAGCTGAGACAACTGGAGTACATGGAGGCAGTTTATCGTTTTAAAAACTTTACCAAGGCGGCACAGCATCTTCACGTGACGCAGCCCACGGTGACCACCGCCGTCAAAAAACTGGAAAAAGAGCTGGGGGTGCTGATTTTCGATCGTTCCAGCGCTAGCCTGGATCTGACACCGGCGGGGGAGGAGGTATTCCGGCATGCCGGGGTGATCCTGGAGAATGTACAGAAAATCTATGAGCGGACCGCTGCCTCCGGCGGATACCAGCGGCAGGAGCTGACCCTGGGAATCCCTCCCATCTCCTGTGCCCAGATGTACCCGGTGGTGCTGGGGCCCTTTGCGGAGGCGGAGCCCAACGTGGATGTAACCATCCGGGATATCTGCAACCATGAGATTATCTGCCAGCTCCAGGAGGGCGGCATAGAGGCAGGGTTTTTGATCCGCCCCCATCAGATGCCGGAAGGGCTGGAGTACTGGAGCATGGAGGAGGGGAACCTGCAGGTAATCCTCTCCGACCGGAATCCGTTGAGCCGGAAAGAAAGCTTGGCCCTGGAGGATCTGGCGGATGAGACCATCTTCATGTATGAAAAAAGCAGCTCCTACACCGAATACCGGATACGGGAGGAGTTTGAAAAGAAGGGGATGGCGGTGAACTTCCGCCATTATTTTAAGAACTTTTCCACCATCTATGACCTGGTGGCACAGAATTATGGCATTTCCTTCATGCTAGATACCACGTCTCCGGTGCTGTCCAGCATGAAGGAAATGGGAATTGTCAGCCGGCCCTTTACAGAGCCCATGACCTACCAGATGGGGATGGTTTGGAGCCGGGACCGTTTCCTTTCCCAGTCCTGCCGGGCTTTCCTGCATTTTATCTGCCAGTGGTGCCCGGGAAACGGGGCTTCCCTCAGCAATTCTTCTGATAAATAAGATAGAGCCCCCGGAGCAGCAGGTCGTCATCCAGGATCACATGATGACGGCAGTGGGGGATGATGGAGGCGGCCAGGCCGCCGGTGGCTACAACGGTGGCTTCCCGGCCCAGCGCCTTCTCCACCCGGTCAATCATGCCGTCCAGCATGGAGGCGCTGCCCAGGACAATGCCGCTGCGGATGCAGTCCACGGTGTTGGTGCCAATGACCCGGTCCGGCGCCTCAAAGGAAATCCGGGGCAGCTGGGCCGTAGTCTGGGCCAGGGCATCCCGGGAGATCTGGGCCCCGGGAATGATGATGGTACCCAGGTATGCCGGACCTTCCCCCACAATGGAGAGGGTGGTGGCGGTGCCCATGTCAATGATCACCAGTGGCAGCGGATAGGAGGCAGCGCCGCCCACCGCGTCCACAATCAGGTCACTGCCCACCTTGGCCGGGTCATCCATGCGGATCTGCAGGCCGGTTTTGACGCCGGGGCCCACTACCAGGGCCGGCTTGCCCAGGATTTTTTGGACGGCCCGGTTCAGAACCGAGGCCACCGGCGGAACCACCGAGGAGAGGATGCTTCCCCGCAGGTCCTTGGGGGCAATCTGGTGCAGCTCCAGCACCGTCAGCAGGGAGATGGCATACTCCAGATCCGTCTTCCGCAGGTCGGTGGAAAACCGTTCGACAAAATGGATTTTTTCCTGATCCATGGCTCCCACCACAATGTTGCTGTTTCCGATATCAATGGCTAAAATCATACGTTCCCTCCTGACGGCGCGGCTGCGTTGTGGACCGTGCGGTTTTTCAGATAGATCCGGTACAGCCCCTTTAAGGGCAGAGTCTCATCGTACTGGATTTTATGGATGCAATGGGGGATAATAGACGGGGCGGCGGCACCGGTGGCTATGGCCCCCAGCGGCTGTCCCATTTCTTCCTCCATCCGGTCCAGCATGCCGTCCACCATAGCGGCGCTGCCGTAGACAATCCCGCACTTCATGGAATCCACGGTATTTTTGGCAATGGTCCGGGTGGGCGCCTCGAAGGAAATCCTGGGCAGCTGGGCCGTGTGGCTGACCAGGGAGTCCAGGGAAATCCGGATGCCGGGCAGAATGGAGCCGCCCCGGTAGTTGCCCTCCGCGTCCAGCACGGAGAACGTGGTGGCGGTGCCCATGTCAATGACCACCAGCGGCAGGGAATATTCGGCCAGGGCGGCCACGGCGTTAATGACCAGGTCGCTGCCCAACTGCTCCGGATGGTCAATGCGGATGGAAAGGCCGGTTTTGACTCCCGGCCCTACCACCAGGGCCGGGGTCCCGGTGATCTTGGCCAGCGCCCGGTTGATGGTGGGGGTCAGCGGAGGGACCACCGAGGAGAGAATACTCCCGTTCAGCGGCTGGGATGGAATCTTGTACAGATCCAGAATGGTCCGGAAGGCCACCGCGTACTCCAGGTCGGTTTTCCGAAGGTCCGTGGAGATCTGCTCCACAAAGTGGATGCCGGCGCGGCTGACGGTGCCCACGGTGATCACACTGTTCCCAATGTCAATGGTTAAAATCATAGGGGTTCGTCCTCCTGTGTCATAGACAAGCTGGTAAAAATATGCTATACTGCTAAATTGGTACATTTCTCTGAGTCATTGGCAGCGTTAGGGGGAAGCCTTGCCCGTGCCCCATAACCGCAACATGAGTATACCATAAATCAGGTTCCGAGTAAACATTTCCAGGGGCCGGAAAGGGAGTTGGATATGCTAGAGGGAAAAAACATTTTGCTGGGGGTCTCCAGCAGCATTGCCTGTTACAAAGCGGCCTACCTGACCAGAGCGCTGGTAAAGCGGGGCGCCAATGTCCAGGTGATTCTCACCCGGAACGCCACCCAGTTTCTGACGCCGCTGACCTTTGAGCAGCTGACCGGGCGCAAGTGCCTGGTGGACACCTTTGACCGGAATTTTGAGTTCAAGGTGGAGCACGTCTCCATTGCCCGGTGGGCGGACGCGTGCCTGATTGCCCCGGCTTCCGCCAACGTGCTGGCCAAGATGGCCCACGGCCTGGCGGACGATATGCTGACCACCACGGTGCTGGCCTGCGACTGCCCCAAATTTGCGGCTCCGGCCATGAACACCAAAATGTATGAGAACCCGGCCACCCAGGAAAATCTGGAAACCCTGCGCCGCCATGGCTTCACCCTTATTGAGCCGGGGGAGGGGGACCTGGCCTGCGGGGATGTGGGCAAGGGCCGCCTGGCGGATGAAGACCTGATTCTGGACACTCTGGAGGCGGCCATGGGGTGTGAGAAGGATCTGCAGGGAAAGAACGTGCTGGTCACCGCCGGCCCTACTCAGGAGGCTCTGGATCCGGTGCGGTACCTTACCAACCATTCCACCGGAAAGATGGGCTACGCCCTGGCCCGGGCGGCCATGCTCCGGGGAGCCAGGGTGACCCTGGTCACCGGCAAAACCGAAACGCCCAAGCCCCGGTTTGTGGAGATCCGGGAGGTGGTTTCCGCCCGGGATATGTACGAGGCGGTGATGAGCCAGGCGGACAGCCAGGATATCTTGATTCTGGCGGCAGCGGTGGCTGACTACCGGCCCCGGTACGTGGCGGCGGAGAAGATCAAAAAGATGGACGGGGACTCGGTGCTGGAGGTGGAGCGGACGGATGATATTCTGGCCACCCTGGGGGCCAACCGGCGGCCGGGCCAGTTCCTCTGCGGCTTTTCCATGGAGACGGAGCACATGCTGGAAAATTCCCGGAAAAAGCTGAAAAAGAAGAAGATCGACATGATTGTGGCCAACAATCTGCGCCAGGAGGGCGCCGGCTTTGGGGTGGACACCAACGTGGTGACGCTGATCACCCAGGACTGGGAGGAGGCTCTGCCCAAGCTGACCAAAGACGAGACGGCCATGCGGATTCTGGATGCCATCCGGGACCGGATGCCCACGTGAAGCTCCGGCAGGGAAACCCAGGCCGTTCTCCGGCGACCAAGGGAACCGGAGGAATCAGCAATAGCAGGAGGAAAGATTTGTGGCAGATTTAGCGGAAGAGATACAAAAACGCCGGACCTTTGCGATCATCTCGCACCCGGATGCCGGCAAAACCACGTTGACTGAAAAATTTCTGCTCTACGGCGGCGCCATCAACCTGGCAGGCTCCGTAAAGGGCAGAAAATCATCCCGGCACGCGGTGTCCGACTGGATGGAGATTGAGAAGGAGAGAGGAATCTCCGTCACCTCCTCGGTGCTCCAGTTCCACTACGGAAATTATTGCATCAACATTCTGGACACGCCGGGGCACCAGGACTTCTCCGAGGACACCTACCGGACCCTGATGGCCGCCGACTCGGCGGTGATGGTGGTGGACGGCTCCAAGGGTGTGGAGGCCCAGACCATCAAGCTGTTCAAGGTCTGTATGCTGCGGCACATCCCCATCTTCACCTTCATCAACAAGATGGACCGGGAGGCCAAGGATCCCTTTGAGCTGATGGAGGACATTGAGAACGTGCTGGGCATTGAGACCTGTCCCATCAATTGGCCCATCGGCTCCGGCAAATCCTTCAAGGGAGTCTATGAGCGGGACATCCATTCCATCACCACCTTCACCGCCGAAGGGGCGGGGCAGCGGGAGATTGAAACCCGCCACCTGGACCCGGACGGCCCGGAGGCCCAGGCGGAGATCGGCCAGGCGGCGTTGGACCAGCTGCGGGAGGAGATTGAACTGCTGGACGGCGCCGGGCAGGAATTGGACATGGACATGGTACTGGCCGGCAAGCTGAGCCCGGTGTTCTTTGGCTCCGCCCTGACCAACTTTGGCGTGGAGACATTCCTGAAGCATTTCCTGAAGATGACCCTGCCCCCTACGCCCCGGACGGCAGAGGGAAGGGAGATTGATCCGGTGAAGGAGCCTTTCTCGGCCTTTGTGTTTAAGAACCAGGCCAACATGAACAGGGCGCACAGGGACAG
>CAZSAF010000123.1:0-8386 GCA_964604605.1 uncultured Lachnospiraceae bacterium | reverse complement strand
AGAGCACTTGACTTTTAATCAAGTTGTCGGGGGTTCGAATCCCCCATCGCTCATTATGTAATCCACGGATTTCCGTGGTTTTTTTTTGCCTTTTTCTTCTTGACTTATGTCAGAAACCGCGCTATACTATTTCCGACATAAGTCAGAAATGGAGGTGCCGGAATGCCAAGACCGCGGAAGTGCCGGCGGGTCTGTTCTCTGCCTGCCATTGCGGGGGTGATGCCCATCGGCAGCTGTGGGCAGAAAGACGGCCTGGTGATGAGTGTGGACGAGTATGAGACCATCCGGCTCATTGACTGGGAGGGGAAAACCCAGGAAGAATGCGCTGTGCAGATGGGGATTGCCCGGACCACCGTGACGGGAATCTACATGTCCGCCCGGAGAAAGCTGGCGGACGTGCTGGTCAACGGCAGGCGGCTGGCGATTGAGGGAGGGGATTTTGCCCTCTGCGAACACCGGACGCCAGGATGCGGCGCCGGGCAGGTGTGCCCCTGCTGCAAAAAAACAAAAAGCGAGGAATGGAACAATGAGCGAAGCATGTAATCACGACTGCGATTCCTGCAAAAGCGACTGCGCAGAACGCCGGGAGCCCCAAAGCTTTCTGGAAAAGCCCAATGAGCTGTCCAGCATCCGCCACGTCATTGCCGTGGTCAGCGGCAAAGGCGGCGTGGGGAAATCCCTGGTCACATCCCTGATGGCAGTGCTGATGCAGCGGAAGGGCCTTCAGGCGGCGGTGCTGGACGCAGACATCACCGGCCCTTCGATCCCCACCACCTTTGGGGTGCACACCCGGGCCATGGCCAGCCCGGCGGGAATGTTTCCGGAATCCACCAAAACCGGCATCCAGATTATGTCTCTGAATCTGCTGCTGGACCATGACACGGATCCGGTGGTATGGCGGGGGCCCATGATTGCCGGGGCCGTTAAGCAGTTCTGGACGGATGTGATCTGGAGCAACGTGGACTATATGTTTGTGGATATGCCGCCGGGAACCGGGGATGTGCCCCTTACCGTGTTCCAGTCTATTCCGGTGGATGGTATTCTGGTGGTGACCTCTCCACAGGAGCTGGTTTCCATGATTGTGGAGAAGGCGGTCCGCATGGCGGAGATGATGAAGGTTCCGGTGCTGGGGCTGGTGGAAAACATGTCCTATTTCCAATGTCCCAACTGCGGGGAAAAGCACAAGATTTTCGGGGACAGCCATATCGAGGAGATTGCGGCCCGGTACGGCATCAGTCATGTGGCCAAGCTGCCCATGGATCCGAAGCTGGCAGCCCTCTGCGACGAAGGGCGGATTGAAGAATTTGAAGGCGGTTGGCTGGATCATTTGGCAAACCACTTGGAATATTTGGGTCAAAACCCGAAGGAGGAGTAGCTATGAAGATTGCGGTGACCTATGCGGACGGCCAAGTGTTTCAGCACTTTGGGCACACGGAGCAGTTTAAGGTGTACGAGGTGGAGGATGGAAAGGTGACTTCCTCCCAGGTGATCGGAACCGATGGCTTTGGCCATGGCGCTCTGGCCGGTTTCCTGAAGGGAAAAGGCGTCAGCGCGTTGATCTGCGGCGGGTTGGGCGGAGGCGCCCGCAACGCTTTGGCGGAAGCAGGAATTACCCTGTATCCGGGCGTTACCGGAGAGGCAGATGCGGCGGTGGAAGCGCTGCTGGCCGGAAATCTGCAGTACAATCCGGATACCACCTGCCAGCACCACAGCCATGGGCACGGAGAGAGCTGCGGCCATCACGGCCATGGGGAGGGTGAATCCTGTGGCCATCACCAATAACCGTTTGTAAAAAAGAGGAGCGGATCTCTTGCAGCCGAAAGGCAGAAGGAGGTCCGCTCCTTTTGTGGTCAGTCAGAGCTGTACGGAGGAGAAACCTCGGCTCCTCTGCGAAACGAACGCAGCTCCGTCAGAATTTCTTTCAGGATATGCAGGCAAAGACGCTTTTCCTCCGGCGTGCAGGAGCTGGAGCAGGTGCTCCAGCTCCTTATCGGTATCGGAAGGAGCCTGTTCCCTGGGGGCGTTTGCACCATAATAAAGATAGTCGTAGGTGATATGAAAAAACTCACAGAAACGCTTCGCCAGAGCATGGGAAAAAGAACGCCCGCGTTCAATCTGTCCCAGATAGTTGGTGGAGATCCCCAGATGTTCGCTGAGCTGTTCCTGCGTGAGATTCCATTTGCTGCGTTCGTTTCGGATCCGCTGGCCAATCACCTGGGGCGGATCCGAAGTAAAATGGGTTTTTTCCATGCAAACTCCTTTTTATCACGAATTATCCTTTGTTTATGCTATCTTCCCCCGTTTTAGCGGAAAAGATAACAAACCAAGGAAGCGTGATTCATCGTGACAAAAAGTGTGTGGAAAAGAGAGGATTACTGGTTCCGGAACAGCTGGATCAGTGCCTGGGTGCCCTGGTTTTCCCCGCCCTGGGCGGCAAATTTCTGATAGAGGGCCAGGACCGACTCCAGCATCTCCAGCTGCAGGCCGCATTTCTGGCTTTCCTCCTCAATGATTTTCATATCCTTGATGAAGTGCTTTACGTAAAAGCCGGGGGCAAAATCCCCTGCCAGGGCCCGGGGGGCCATGTGGTCAATCTGCCAGCTGCCGGCAGCGCCGCCTCCGATGGCAGCCAGCATTTTCTCCGGATCCAGGCCGGCCTTTTCCGCGTAGGCAATGGCCTCTGTGTAGGCAGCGGTGGCACCGGCTACGGCGATCTGGTTGGCTGCCTTGGTGTGCTGCCCAAAGCCGGCAGGGCCCATGTACTGGATGTTCTTGCCCATGCAGGAGAACAGGGGCAGCGCGGCGTCAAAATCCTCCCGGTCTCCTCCCACCATAATGGAGAGGGTGGCGTTTTCCGCCCCGGAGTCTCCGCCGGATACCGGCGCGTCCAGCACACGGATTCCCTTTTCCTTCCCCGCCTGGTAAAGCTGCTGCGCCAGGGACGGCAGGGAGGTGGTCATGTCCACCGCCAGAGAGCCGGGGCGGGCATGGGCCAGGATCCCCTGGGAAGAGAGGAATACTTCCTCCACATCCTGGGGGTAACCCACCATCACAAAGATGTAGTCCGCATCCGCCACTGCCTCGGCAATGGTCTCACAGGGGAGAAAGCCATACTGCGCTGCCAGCTCCCGGACTTGCTCCGGCCGTCGGCTGTAGGCCTTTACCGAGTATTCGTTTTTCACCAGGTGGCCAGCCTGGCGGCGTCCCATCACGCCGGTGCCGATCCATGCAATGTTGTTCATGTGTCTGTACTCCTTCCTAGTCTGTTGTTTTCCCCTCAAAAGGAACAACCCAAAGGGTTTTCTTCCAGTCTAGCACAGGAATGGAATTCCTGCCATGTTTTTGCGGAAAATGGGAAAATACTTCTTTTATTTTTCACATTTCCGGCGTACAATAAAATAGTGACTGCAAGACTGCGGGAATAGGACCGTGAGGAGTGAAAACGTGGAGAAAAAGGATCATAGCTTTCAAAATGGATTGTTGACGGGAATCGGTGTGACGCTGGCCGTGGTGGCTGTGCTGGTGGTAATCGGCGCATTCTTTGTGGTTCCGGCGCTTCGTACCGGGAGAAGCCAGACCAGTGCCAACGACGCAGCAGAATCGCTGTTGGATAAGATTGAAGAGATCAATGCGTACATTGACTACTACTATATTTTTGACGTGGATCAGGAGGCCATGGAGGACAGTCTGCTGGCCGGATACGTCAGCGGGTTGGGTGATCCCTACTCGGTATATTATACGGAGGAGGAGCTGGACAGTGTACTGGAATCCTCCAGCGGCGCCTATTACGGAATCGGCGTCCTGGTAGGGCAGATGGAGGACGGCACCCTGCAGGTGGTCAATGTGTTCCGCAACTCGCCTGCCATGGAGGCCGGCATGCAGAAAGAGGATGTGATTGTGGGCGTGGATGGCCAGAACGTGGAGGGCATGGAGCTGGACCAGGTGGTCGCCTACATCAAGGGCGCCGAGGGCAGCCAGGTAACGGTGACCGTATACCGGGAGAGCACCGGGGAAACCCTGGATCTGTCCATGGAACGCCGGGAGGTGGAAGTGGATACGGTGGAGTACCGGATGCTGGACAACAACATTGGCTATCTGCAGCTGGTGGAGTTTGACGATGTGTCTCTGCAGCAGATGGAGAATGCCCTGGCGGATCTGGAGAGCCAGGGCATGGAAGGCCTGGTCCTGGATTTGCGGGATAATCCCGGCGGCCTGCTGACCAGCGTAGTGGATATAGCGGATCTGTTTTTGGATGAGGCGAATATCTTCTACATGGAAGATAAGGCGGGCAACCGGGTGGATTATGACGCGGAGGACGGCACCGCCTACGATGGCCCTCTGGTCATTCTGGTCAACGGCAACACCGCCAGCGCCGCGGAGGTGCTTTCCGGCACCCTGCAGGACCACGGGATTGCGCAGCTGGTAGGCACCACCACCTTCGGCAAGGGAATTGTGCAGACCTTCTATGAGCTCAGCGATGGCTCCGGTATTAAGCTGACCACCGCCCACTACTTTACCCCCAACGGCACGGATATCCACGGCACCGGCATTGAGCCGGATGTGACGGTGGAGATGGAGACCGGGGCGGATCCGGATGTGCAGCTGCAGGAGGCCCAGGAGCTGCTGCTGTCGGAGATGGGGCAGTAGGAAATCGCCGAAGAGGCGTTTGAGCGGTGCACCAACGGAAGAAAAGTCCAGAAAGCGGCGTGTAGCGTCCCTTGGGGGCACACTACACGCCGCTTTTTATGTCCTCTTGAAAAAATCTTTAAAAAACCAAATCTTCCGCCGGGAGTGCACTGCGGAAGGGATTGGATTACCGTTCCGCCTTCAGCAGATCCCGAATTTCCTTGAGCAGCTGGATTTCCTCCGGAACCGGTGCCGGCTCTTCCGGCTTTGCTTCTTCTACCTTTCTTCTTTCTGTCAGGCGATTGAAACCCTTCAAAACGAAAAACAGGGTCAGGGCCGTGATCAGGAAGGTGATGATGGCCTGAATGAAGTTTCCGTACATGACGGAGGCGCCCCCAACGGTAAGGGACAGGGAGGTGAAATCAATCTGTCCCAGAATCAGGCCCAGCAGAGGGGTGATGATATCCTGATTCAGGGAGGTTACAATGGCGATGAAGGCAGAACCGACAATGATACCGACGGCCATGCTCATCACATTGACTTTGGCAATGAACTCTCGGAACTCACGCATAAATGCTTTCATGAAAAATTCTTCTTTGTTTGTTGTGGGTAACGTTTGTTGTAGGAGTTATCGGAACAGGCCAGAGGGTTTCCAGCCGGTGGGAATAGACTGCTGTATTATAAGAAAAAAACTGTGGCTTGTAAAGCGTTTTTTTCTATGTTATGCTTTACAAAGAGCATTTCCAACGGCAGCTGTATGGCGGCAGCGCCGGCGGAGGCGGAACAACAGCGGCGGGCTTTCCGCCGTTTGGACAAGGAGAACAGTATGGCAGGCTCAACATTTGGAAAAATTTTTACGGTGACCACCTGGGGGGAGTCCCACGGCAAGGCGGTGGGCGCCGTCATAGACGGCTGCCCTGCCGGCCTTCCCCTGGAGGAGGAGGATATTCAGCAGATGCTGGACCGGCGCAAGCCGGGGCAGAACCGTTTTACCACGGCCCGGAAGGAGGGGGACCTGGTGGAGATTCTCTCCGGCACCTTTGAGGGAAAGACCACCGGCACACCCATTTTCCTGATTGTGCGCAACCAGGACCAGCGCTCCCGGGACTACTCCAACATTGCGGAGGTATACCGGCCCGGCCATGCGGACTATACCTTTGACGCCAAGTACGGCTTCCGGGATTACCGGGGCGGCGGCCGCTCCTCCGGCCGGGAGACCATTGGCCGGGTGGCGGCAGGCGCCATTGCGGAGAAAGTGCTGGACACCCTGGGCATTCAGGTTCAGGCCCGGGCCAAGAAGATTGGCCCCTACCCGGCGGAGGACCGGGAGGCGGTGGAGGCCTATCTGAACGAAAAAATGTCCCAGATGGATTCGGCAGGGGGTATTGTGGAGTGCCGGGTCACCGGCATGCCCGCCGGCATTGGGGACCCGGTGTTTGAAAAGCTGGACGCCAACCTGGCCAAGGCGGTGATGAGCATCGGCGCCGTAAAGGGTGTGGAGATCGGAGACGGCTTTGCGGTAACCGAGTCCTGTGGCTCCCGGAACAACGATCCCTTCCGGGTGGACGAGCAGGGACATATTTATAAGAAATCCAACCATGCCGGCGGCATCCTGGGTGGCATCAGCGATGGCTCGGAGATTATTTTGCGGGCGGCCTTTAAGCCCACCGCCTCCATTGCCCAGGTTCAAGAGACCGTGAACCGGCAGGGGGAGAACGTGGAGATTCAGGTCAAGGGTCGCCACGACCCGGTGATTGTCAACCGGGCGGTGGTGGTGGTGGAGTCCATGGTGGCTCTGACCATTCTGGATGGCCTGCTGCTGAACATGAGCGCCACCATGGATGGCATTGGAAGGTTTTACGGAACCTCACGGCAGAATCAGGAAAGGAAGTGATTTGTTTATGGATTGGGACGAGATTGGTCAGAAGATTACCGATTTTGGCAAGGAAGTGGGCGGAAAGGTCAAGGACACGGCGGAGGTGTTGCGCCTGAAGCAGAAGCTGGCCTCAGAGGAGAGCAAGCTGAAGGCGGCCTACCGGGCCATCGGCGAGCTGTACTATCAGGCGCACGAAGGCGAGATTGCGGATGAGTACACTGTTCATTTTGAACATGTGGGCGAGGCCAAGGCGGCCATAGAGGATTATCAGGCACAGATCAATGAGCTGAAGGGCGTGCAGATTTGCCCGGCCTGCGGCGCTTCCGTGGAAGCGGGGGCTTCTTACTGCGGCAAATGCGGACACAGGATGAATTGACGGAGGGGACAAAAGTGGAAAAAGAGATGGTAGTGGTTTTGGATTTTGGCGGACAGTATAACCAGCTGATTGCCCGCCGGGTACGGGAGTGCAACGTGTACTGCGAGGTGCATCCCTACACCATGGACCTGGAAAAGCTGAAGGCAATGAACCCCAAGGGGATCATTTTTACCGGCGGGCCCAACAGCGTCTACACCGAGGATGCGCCCCGGTGCGGCCGGGAGGTGCTGGAGCTGGGGATCCCCATCCTGGGGATCTGCTATGGCTCCCAGCTGATGGCGTACCTGTTGGGTGCTCCGGTGGAGACGGCTCTGGTCAGCGAGTATGGCCGCACGGAGGTGCAGGTGGACAACCGTTCGGTGCTGTTTCAGGATGTGGCGCCCACCACGGTGTGCTGGATGAGCCATACGGATTACATTGCCCAGGCTCCGGAGGGCTTTGCGGTGACGGCCTCCACGCCGGTGTGCCCGGTGGCGGCCATGGAGTGCCCGGAGAAGAAGCTGTATGCGGTGCAGTTCCATCCGGAGGTGATGCACACGGTGGAGGGCCAGAAGATGCTGGCCAACTTTGTGTACAAGGTCTGTGGCTGCAGCGGCGACTGGAAGATGGACTCCTTTGTGGAGCGCACCATTCAGTCCCTGCGGGAGAAGATTGGGGATGGCAAGGTGCTCTGCGCCCTCTCCGGCGGCGTGGACTCCTCGGTGGCGGCGGTGCTGCTGTCCCGGGCAGTGGGCAAGCAGCTGACCTGCGTGTTTGTGGATCACGGCCTGCTGCGGAAGAACGAAGGGGACGAGGTGGAAGCGGTCTTTGGACCGGACGGCCCTTACGAGCTGAATTTTATCCGGGTCAATGCCCAGCAGCGGTACTATGACAAGCTGAAAGGGGTAACGGACCCGGAGCGGAAGCGGAAGATCATCGGCGAGGAGTTTATCCGAGTTTTTGAGGAGGAAGCCAAGAAGATTGGCGCCGTGGACTTCCTGGTTCAGGGAACCATCTACCCGGATGTAATTGAGAGCGGCCTGGGCAAGTCGGCGGTGATCAAGTCCCACCACAATGTGGGAGGCCTGCCGGACGTGGTCCAGTTCCGGGAGATCATTGAGCCTCTGCGGATGCTGTTTAAGGACGAGGTGCGGAAGGCCGGTCTGGAGCTGGGCATTCCGGAGCATCTGGTGTACCGGCAGCCCTTCCCCGGCCCCGGGCTAGGAATCCGGATCATTGGCGAGATCACGCCGGAGAAGGTGCGGATTGTCCAGGATTCGGACGCCATCTACCGGGAGGAGATTGCCAAGGCGGGCGTGGACAAGGGCCTGGGCCAGTACTTTGCGGCTCTGACCAACATGCGCTCCGTGGGCGTCATGGGCGATGAGCGGACCTACGACTACGCCGTGGTGCTGCGGGCCGTGAACACTTCCGACTTTATGACCGCCGAGGCCGCCCAGATCCCCTGGGAGGTGCTGATGAAGGTGACCAACCGGATTGTCAATGAGGTAAAGGGGGTCAACCGGGTG
>CAZSAF010000122.1:4750-8422 GCA_964604605.1 uncultured Lachnospiraceae bacterium | reverse complement strand
TGGTGGGCTCGTCCGCCAAAAGTAGCTCCGGTCGGCAAACCAGCGCCATAGCAATGATAATCCGCTGCTTCATGCCGCCGGAAAACTGGTGGGGGTAATCGTGGTACCGCTCCGCCGGGATTCCCACCATCTCCAGGGTTTCGCAGGCCTTCCGGTAGGCATCCTTCTTAGACAGCTTCTCATGGAGCTGAATGCCCTCCATGATCTGTTCTCCCACTGTTTCAATGGGATTCAAAGCGGTCATGGGATCCTGAAAGATCATAGAAATTTTGTCGCCCCGGATTTTTCGCAGATCATGATCCGAGAGTTTCAGAATATCCTGTCCCTCAAAAAGAATACTGCCTTCCACAATTTTGGCCGGCGGCTCCTGCAGCAGCCGAAGGATTCCCAGGGAGATGGTGGTCTTGCCTGCGCCGGTCTCCCCCACCAGCCCCAGGGTCTCCCCCTTGCGGATGTCCAGGGAAACCCGGTTCACCGCCCGCACCGTCCGGTCATGCATGCAATAATGAATGGTTAGATCTTTGATTTCCAATATGATCTCTTTTGCTTCCATTTCCACTCCCCCTTAATCCCGAAGTTTCGGATCCAGAGCATCCCGGACGCCGTCGCCCACAATGTTCAGGGAAAACAGCGTCAGCAGCATGGCAATTCCCGGTGCAATGACCATCCAGGGATAGTCCCGCAGATAGGAGCGGCCGGCGGAGAGCATGGCGCCCCACTCGGGCTCCGGCGGCTGTACCCCCAGCCCCAGAAAGCTGAGGCCTGCCACCGATACAATGGAGCTGGAGATGGACAAGGTGGTCTGTACAATCAGCGGCGCCATAATATTGGGAATGATATGTTTGAAAATAATCTTGGCAGTGGAGGAATTGGATGCGGTGGCTGCCTCCACAAATTCCTGATTCCGCAGGGCCAGCACTGGTCCCCGAGCCACCCGGGCCTTCATGGGAATGCCCGCAATAATCACGGCCAGCATGGTATTCAGCATACCGGTTCCCAGGGTAGCCGCAATGGCAATGGCCAGCAGGATCGGCGGCATGGCCATGAACACATCCAGCACACGCATCACCACATTGTCAAACTTGCCTCCAAAGTAGGCGGAGGTGGCTCCGATGACAGCTCCCACCACAGTGGTGACCACTGCGGAGATCAGGCCGATCTCCAGGGACATGCGGCCTCCGTAGAGGATCCGGCTGAAGATGTCCCGGCCATAATTGTCCGTCCCGCACAGATGTTCCATGCTGGGGGCCAGATACCGGTCCTGGATATTCTGGTCATCCCAGCCGTAGGGGGCAATAAAATCCGCAAAAATCACGGCTAGCACAATCAGCACAAACAACACTAGGCAAATCACCGTCAAGCGATTTTTGCAAAGCCTGCGGAAGAAATCCTTTACTCCTGTCATGCCGCTTCCTCCTTTGCTTTCTTTTCCTTACTCCGGGCAAACTGCGAACGAATCCGTGGATCCACCACCGCATACGCAATATCCACCAGCAGGTTGACCACGCAGAATCCAAATGCCAACAATAACAGGCTGGCGCGCACCATGGGATAATCCCGGTAGTTAATGGAATCCATCATCAACTTTCCTACACCCGGTAGGGAAAAGATCTGTTCCACAATCATGGAGCCGCCCAGCAGAATGCCGAACTGCTGCCCAATCACCGTGATAATGGGAATCATGGCGTTTTTCAGCTGATGGCGCAGCACAATCTTCCGCTCGCTCTGCCCCTTGGCCCGGGCCGTCCGGATATAATCCTGGCGCATCACCTCCAGCATGGAGGAACGGGTCATCCGCATCTGGCTGGCACAGGAGGAAAAAGCGATGGTGATGATGGGAAGCACATAATATTCCCACCCGTCATTGCCGGATGCCGGCAGAATCTTCAGCCGCTGGGCAAAGACAAATACCAACAGCAGGCCGGTGAAAAAGTTGGGCATGGACACGCCCACCATGCCGATCACCGTGGCCAGATTGTCCCAGATGGAATACTGGCGCACCGCTGAAATGATTCCCGTTCCGATTCCCAGCACAGCGGTAAAGAAAGCCCCCAGAAGAGCTACCAGCAGTGTGGTGGGGAAGCGGTCCATAATCTCCGCAGTCACCCCTTTACCGGTCCGCCAGCTGACCCCAAAGTCTCCTTTGGTCACAATGTCTTTCACGTAGTTGAACCACTGTACCAGCAGCGGCTGATTCAGTCCCAGCTCTTCCCGGGTCTGCTCCAGGATGGATTCTTCCGCGTAATCTCCGGCAATGATCACCGCCGGATCCCCGGGGGCCAGCGACAGAACCACAAACACCAACAGGGATACGCCCAGCAGCACCGGAATCATGGTCAGCACACGCTTCAAAATAAACTTTGTCATCCGTGTTCTCCTTCCCTTTTCTTTTTTCAAGGGGCTTTCGCCCCAGCAGTCTTATCCCCGGCCTGCCAACTCCCGCATCATTTCCCGGATTGCCGCCCGGGCCGCTGTCTCATACTCTCCCTGGCCGGAATCATCCTTCACATAAGCGGTCCACTGGCCGGCGTGGGTGACGATCAGGGTATTCCGGTAGGGGGATTCTTCTTTGATCCGCCGCCCAATGGCATGGAAGATTTCCCCATTGGTCATAACCACAGCCAGGTTTCCAAGGAGAAATACGCCCACCCGGAAATCCACCGGTTCCTCGTTAAGGGGCTTGGTCACCGCCCTGGCGGAAACCTGGAAAGAACACTTGGCTGCCTGCAGTACTGCGTGTTCTGTCCACGTATCCACCGACTTCCAGGTGTTTTTGATATCCCGGGCAAACCGGTTTCCCATAAACTCCAGGATGGTCGGCCCGGCTGCCCCCAGCTCCTTCGTCTCAATCCCGCCGTCCGGTCGGACAATGTTGACCCGGGACATCATCAGTGGATTCATATCCCCGGCGCAGCCGCTGGTAAACAGCACCACCGCCTGGTCCCCCCAATTCTGCTCCAAAATCCGGCAGGCCCGGCCCGGGAGATCCCCGCAGATTTCCGTTCCCTTTCCTTCCGGGTTATTGTGGATCATCATACAGGCGTGAACCGCATAGTTGGTCAGTACCGCCAGCGGCTCCCCATTCATCCGATCAAACCGCAGCAGGTACAGGTCCCGGTCTGCCGGCCCTCCGTTGCGGAAGCCGTATGTTCCGGCTTTGGGTCCCAGTTCCTTTTCATTCCGGTTCACATTCAGGAAGCAGTCACTGCGGGCAATCCCCATGCGCACCGGTTCCAGATTTTCCTCTGCCTGCCGGACAGCCCCTGGAATAATCTCCCGCAGGAACCGCCGGTAGCGCTGGATTTTCTCTGTAAACGCAGCCCCAAAGATCTTCTCAAAATCCGGGTTGTCCGCATAAAAGCCGCTGTGATTGTGGGTGGCGGTGTAAATCACCTGCTCCTCCGGCACCCCGGCGCATTGGGCAATCCGCTCTGTCACCTCCGTAGACTCCGGCACGCCAGGCAAATCCATTACCGCAAAGACCAGACGGGTTTCCTCGTTTTGCACCAGCAGTACCCGAAAAAAGATATCCTCCCGGATCACACCGCTGAACACCGAAGGCTTGCCCGGCGTCATGTGGTTCATAAAATGCTCGATGGGGAAATAATCCGCCGAAGGGGTAATACACACCCGGACTGCTCCGGCGTACAGCCGGGTCTTCTCACTCTGTTT
>CAZSAF010000122.1:0-4740 GCA_964604605.1 uncultured Lachnospiraceae bacterium | reverse complement strand
CCTCCGGGAATCGTTCTTTCATGGCCTCCAGAATAATCTTGACGCTGTCCTCCGGCAGTAAGAACCGGTCCTGCACCGCCTTCACCACCGAGGCAATGACCTTTTCCAGGTAATCCTCCTTATCCCGGTATAGGCTGCGGATTACCTCATCCGGCAGGCGTTTCGCACCGCCCTCCTCCCGATATTTGTAAAGCGGTGCATCCACATAGGGCAGGCGGATCCCGCCTTTGGTGTTTCCCACTGCATCCCGGACAAAATCCGTCTTGGGATAAGGGACATCGTCAAACTCCAGCAGCGGGGAATGGGGAGGTGTCACGCCCTGGGTCATCCACTGAATCATGCACTCCGTGGCAGCCCGCAGGATATACCGCACCGGATATTCATATTCATAGTACACGGTATCCCGCCAAGGAGTGTTGGACTTTTCCACATCCTCCGGGCAGACACAGCGTTTTTTGTCATAGCCGGCCCGGACACCACAGCCTGCCACCTCATAGCGGCACAGCTTTTTCCCTTCCTCATCCGCGTCCGGCCGCCGCTGCATATAGGCCCAGTCCGGATGAAAACCGCCGCCCACCATGTCGCCGGTGGTCAGAACGTGCATCAGCGGCACCTCCGCGTAATACTTGCACCGGGGATCCAGCTCCGTCAGCTTAGGGGTTTCCTGGTTGATGCCTCCCGGGGCCCCGGTCATATAGATCAGGAAGCCGTCATACACAGGCTTTCCCCCCTCCAGGCAGTGAAGGGGATGCACCACCCGGACGTACGCCGATACATCGCCGCCGGTGGCCCCGGTCATCATCACCTTTTTCACCGGCAGATCCGCCAACGGATTCTCCGGCCGTTCCGATTTCAGCAGGGCACCGATCTGGCTGAGCATATCCCAGATCAGCCCGTTTTCGTGTTCTATATTGTTTTTCCCATAGGAATCGGCCGGCTCTCCCCGCTGTTCCGGCGGCAGGGGATTGGGGAATCCTACCTCCCGGTAGCGCTCCGGATCGAACCGCTGCAGCACATCCAGGGTCACATCCCGTACCGTCACGCCGATCCAGGTGATGCCACGGGACAGATAGTAGTCAAAGCAATGGCCCCAGCCGGGAATGGACCGGTCGTATTTGGAAGACCAGTTCATCAGTTCCACCACCACAATCCCATCGGACTTCTCCGACTTGCTAGGACGCCGTACCAGGAAACGGCTGGCATAAGGGGCCCCGGCAGTGCGCACGGTGGGCATGTCCTGTCCCACCGGCCACTGGTACACATTGGCCTCTCCCTTGACCAGGTATTCTTTTTCCTCATATCCGTAATCCGCCAGGCAGATGGGCTCCACCAGCCGGTCCGCCGCCCCAAAGGGATACGATGTCTCTGTCCTCACCAGTTCCCGGCACACCTGGGGCGGGGAAACCTGTACTTTTTTTGTCTCCATGTTGCTGCTCCTTCCTGACCTCCGTTGACCTGTCAACCAAGGCATTTGAATCTTTTTATTTCTGGCTGCTGTTCCGGTAGAGGCCGGTATGCAGGCGGTAAGCCCGCTGGTCCCACACAAACAGCAAGGTTGACACGATTACGGGGATACAGAGAACCAGATACAGCTTCTGATAGCCTACCCAGCCGGCAATGACTCCAGCCACGGTAGCTCCCACACCGGTTCCCACATCCATGCCCACATTGATGGTACTGCTGGCGATGCCTCTCTGATTGGGCACCGCCCGTTTAAAGGACACAGCCATCAAAGTGGACAGGTTGCCGCTGTAGCCAAAGCCCATACACACGGCAGCCAGGTACAACATAAGTGCGTTCTGCAGATTGGCTAAAAGCAGCAGACAGCCGCAGAAGAAAAATCCGGCGGGAACCAGAATATACCCAGGACCCTTGCGATCCACAATCTTGCCGCTGTTCAGGCGGACAATGAGAATCATCACCGAATAGACGGTAAAAAATAAGCTGGGGTTGGCAATCCCCACTTGGGTGGCGTAGGTAATCAAAAAGGTGGTGATGGAGTTGTACACCATGCCGCTGAGCAGCAGCACCACCGCCGGTACCATGGCTTCCTTCAGGATCAGAGTGTTCAGGGAAATCTTCTTTTTCTCCCCGTTCCCCTCCACCGGCTGGTCCTTTACCAGATACAGGCAGGCAAACGCACAGGCCACAACCGCCGCCGCTCCCAGGAACATGACCCGGTAGCTGAAGTTCCCGCTGAGGAAGGCCCCCAGGTTGGGAGCCACCGCCATGGCCAGCACATTGGCCAGCCCATAGACACTGGCGGCCTCTCCGATTTTACTTTCCGGAGCCGTGTTGGTAGCCATGGTCATGCCGATGGTGGTGGCAAAGCCCCAGCCGATCCCGTGAAGTAGCCGGAAGATCAACAGTATGGTATTGTTTCCGGAAATGCTGTATCCCAGCATACTGACAAAAATAATTGCCACTGACAGGAGATACAGGCTTTTCTTTTTCTTCCGGTCAATAAGATTCCCACAGATTGGCCTGACTACAATAGACGTGATACTGAATGCGCCGGCTATGAGGCCGGCCATCATTTCCGTGCCGCTGAGTTCCATGGCGTAATTGGCAATAGTGGTGGACAGCATGTGCATGCTGACAAACACAAAGGCATTGGCCGCCAGCAGCAGAATAAAATCTCGATTCCATATCGTTTCCTTTTTCATAATTGCCTCCCATTTCTCGGATAATATCAGTATATATTCTTAAGAAATGGTTTTCCAACACTATTATTCTGTGAGTTTAACAGTTACAAACTGTGATTGCTGCACAAAAAAGCCAGCCGACTCACGGATGTCTGTCCGCTTGCCGACTGGCCGCCACGCATTCCTTTTTCTTTTTTCAAGGTTTTCCCGGTTCCGTCACTCCACAATCCCCAGCACCGTATAGGACTGCTCTCCCTCCAGGTACTCCAGGGTAATGCTGTCCCCCTCCTGGTACCGGACAATGGGCAGCGTATCCGCCACGGTCACATCATAGATAATATCCGAACCGGCCAGAAGCAGGTAGCAGTGGGAATTGCCGTCCACCACCGCCTGGAACATCCGCTCAATACGCCCGGTGACGGTCTTGCCAGAGGAGGACCCCACATTCTGAACGCCGCTGTCCCGCAGCAACTCCACATAGTTGTTCTCGCACTCGCTGACCGTGTCGCCGGTGGCCACCAGCTGATACCGCTGGACATTGACCATGGCATACATCTTCACCAGCCCCGCCTCATCCTTCAGGGCGATAAAGTAGGTGGGCTCATCGGAGATGTTCAAGAGCAACGGGAACGTGGCCACATACCCCAGATGCTGCACCTGGCCTTCCGCCGAGGACATGGCCGAGTCCTCAATGGCGCCCTCCACCTGGTAATAGCGGGTTTTCATGGTCCGCTGGTTCATCAGCACAAATCCCACGATCGACTGGTCGCTGGTGATGGAGGTAACGCCGTAGTCATACAGTTCAATCAGCATGTCCGCCGAGTAGGCCCGGTCAATCCAGGTGGGCGCATCCTCTATGGCGTAGTCCTCACACTCGCCGGTGACGGCGTTGCACAGCACCACCCGCCCGATGGTCTCCCCGCCGAACAGTCCCACGTTGAATTTCTTGACGCCGCAGACCCAGTAGGGGACCCCCTCCTCATTGATCTCAAAGTTATAGCTGTCAAAGATGTAGGTGGGATACCGGAACCGCAGGTGCCGCTGCAGGTTGCGGCCAAAATGGTCGTAGGGAGTGTACTTCATCCCCTGCTCCAGCCGCACCAGCTCCGCCTCCTGGGTGGTCATGTCAATCTTAATGTAGCCGGGAATGCCGTCCCCCCTATTGGTGAACCACTTGATCAGGTCCGCGTAAGCCAGGGGCGTCACCCGCACCGGCTTTCCCTGGTAATTGATCTGGGAATACTGGTCGCTGACCACAAACTGGGAGGTCAGATCCACCAGGCTTCCCATGACCCGGTTGGCCAAAAGCGCCGCCGAATCCTTGTCCAGCAGCGGGATCTGGTCGAAGGACACCTGTTGGATATCCTCCGAAAACTCCCGCTCCTCCACCGTCATCAGCTGCTGGTACTTGGAAGCGTTGATAATAGGGGAGGAAAGCAGCGTGCCGATGAGGAACACCGCCACGATCAGCAGAATAATTCCCACCCCGATTTTTACTCCCAGTTCATCCCGCAGGCCGCTGAAATCCAGCGGATGCCGCATGTTGCCGGTGCGCTTCACCCGCTTCCAGCCGTAAGCCAGAGTGGCCGCCGCAGCCACCAGAATCAGGAACCACCAGAACCCGGCCGCGTGAATGTTCACCGCCGGTAGCGCAAAATGGTCCGGAGCCGGCGGTCTCCTCCCGCCGGTTCTGGACCATCGCTTTCTTACTTGAAATACCGGACGCCGGAGGCAAACAGCTTCATATCCTGCTCACCGTAGATATTCACTGCCACCGACTTGCCGCTGCGCTCGCAGTGGAGCATCTTGCCCAGGACACGGCCGTCCGGGCTGGTGATGCCCTCCACCGCCAGGTAGGAGCCGTTGGAGTTCCACTGGGCGTCCATGGTCACCTCCCCGGTGGGGCTGCAGTACTGGGTGGCCACCTGGCCGTTCTCAAACAGCTTCCACATCCACTCCTCGTCCGCCACAAAGCGGCCCTCTCCGTGGGAAGCCGGGTTGCAGTAGACACCGCCCAGCTCCGCTCCCGCCAGCCAGGGCGAGCGGTTGCTGACCACCTTCACATAGTTCATCCGGGAAATGTGCCGGCCAATGG
>CAZSAF010000121.1:0-8468 GCA_964604605.1 uncultured Lachnospiraceae bacterium | reverse complement strand
GTGATGTACGCCATGGCTTCTACTATTGTGGTCTTTCCGCAGCCGCCATGGCCCAATACAGCCACATTCCGGATTTGTCTTGCCTGATAAGCATTCATACTCAAGTTCCTCCTTATTCGTATTCGATGTATCGGAATACCCTTTTGTATTTTACTAAAAATTAACCAGGATTTCAATAAGATTTCCAAAATTTTCTCGGAAATTTGCGATAAAAAAGGACGAGGGCTACGGAAGCCAAAAAAAGTGTTGACCTTCCCAAACGAACGTGTTAAGATCAAACTCGATACAGAATGCGAGGTTAAGACCATGATATACAAGATCAAGAAGGGACTCCACGGGGAAATCAAGGTGCCCGGGGACAAGTCCATCTCCCACCGGGGGGTCATGCTGGGGGCCATTGCCAGCGGAACCACCGAGATCAACAACTTCCTCCGGGGCGCGGACTGCCTCTCCACCATTGCCTGTTTTTCCAAGATGGGAGTAAACATTGAAGGAACCCACGACCGGATCCTGGTCCATGGAAACGGCCTGCGGGGCCTTACGGCGCCCAGCCAGATTCTGGACTGCGGCAACAGCGGCACCACCACCCGGCTGATCTCCGGGATCCTGTCCGCCCAGGATTTCACCTCCACCCTGGTGGGGGATTCCTCCCTCAAGTCCCGGCCCATGCGCCGGATCATCAAGCCGCTTTCCATGATGGGGGCCAACATTACCTCGGTGCTGGGCAACGACTGTGTGCCGCTGCGGATCACCGGCCGCCCGTTGACGGGCATCCATTACGATTCCCCGGTGGCCTCCGCCCAGGTCAAATCCTCCATTCTCCTGGCCGGCCTGTACGCAGAGGGGGAGACCTCCGTCACAGAGCCTGCCCTCTCCCGGAACCACACGGAGCTGATGCTCAGCGCCTTCGGCGCCAAGGTCTCCTCCTCCGGCACCACCGCCTCAGTCCAAGGGGTCAAGGAGCTGTACGGGCAGAAAATTGACGTGCCCGGGGACATTTCCTCCGCCGCCTACTTTCTGGCCGCGGCCTTGATTGTGCCGGGCTCCGAGGTGGTGCTGCGGAACGTGGGCATCAACCACACCCGGGACGGCATGCTGACGGTGTGCAAGCAGATGGGCGCCAACCTCTCCTACGAAAACCTGCGGATCAGCGGGGAGCCCTCGGCGGACATTGTGGTGCGCCACTCGGAGCTGCGGGGGGTGACCATCGAGGGGGACATTATCCCCAAGCTCATCGACGAGCTTCCCATGATCGCGGTGCTGGCCTGCTTTGCCAAGGGTACCACCATCATCCGGGACGCGGCGGAGCTGAAGGTCAAGGAATCCAACCGGATCCGGGTGATTGTGGAGAACCTGACCGCCATGGGCGCAGATATTGAGGAGACGGCGGACGGCATGATCATCCACGGCGGCCGCCCGCTCCACGGGGCCGTCATTGACAGTCACAACGACCACCGGATTGCCATGAGTTTTTCCATTGCCGCCCTCAACTGTGAGGGGGAGATTACCATCACCCGGAAGGACTGCGTCAGCATCTCCTACCCCCGGTTCTACATTGATCTGAAAAAATTGATTCGGGACTGAGCCTCATCCGGCCCCGAAGTTTATATGAACACAAAAAAGAGGCCTTACGCGGAAGCGGGCCTCTTTTCTTCTTTGGGCTGCTACTGTGCGGCCCCTTTTTTTCATTTGCCGTTTTTTTTCAGCGCCTCCACCTCCGCCTGGGTCAGCCGCCGGTACTCCCCCGGGGCCAGCCCCGGGTCCAGCTCCAGAGGGCCCATGGAGAGCCGTTTCAAAAACAGCACCCGGCGGCCCACCGCCTGGAACATCCGCTTCACCTGATGGAACTTGCCCTCGGTGATGGTCAGCCGCACCCGGGAAAGCGCCTCCCCGCTCTCCTGAATCTCCAGCCGGGCCGGCAGGGTCCGCCGGGGCTCCCCAATGTCCAACCCCTGGGCAAAGAGGGAGACGTCCATCTCCGTTACCGGCCCGTCCACCTCCGCGTAGTAGGTCTTCTCCACATGGCGACCGGGGGACAGCAGGCGGTTGGCCAGATTCCCATCGTTGGTGATCAGCAGCAGCCCCTCCGTGTCCTTGTCCAGGCGGCCCACAGGAAACAGGTCCCGGCGCTTCTGCTCTTCAATCAGCTCCACCACCGTCTTGTCCCGGGCGTCGGTCACCGCGGAGACCACCCCCGCCGGCTTGTTCAGTAGGAAATATTCATAGAGGAAGTAGGCCACCGGCTGGCCGTCGCAGAGGATCTGCTGAGTATCCGGATCCACCTTCTGCTCGCCGCCCTTGGCCGGTGCCCCGTCCACCGTCACCTGCCCCTTGCGGATCCGCTGGCGCACCTGGCTCCGGCTGCCATAGCCGGCATCCGCCAGCAATTTATCCAAACGAATCGGTTCCAACCGTCATGCCTCCTTTCCGCTCCCGGCCGGCAAAGGGCCGGAGGCCTCGCTTTTCTCTGTTTTTTTTCGGTAGAGGGAGAACAGGAACGCCAGCTGCTCCTCCTCCGCTCCTCCCTCCCATCCGTACAGGGCATCCACCGCCGCGTCCAGCCGTCTGTGGGCCTCCCGAAATTCCTCCGGCATGGTCTCCTCCGCATAGAGGGAAGCCCCCATTTCCGGCATAAGCCGCTGCTGCACCGCCAGCAGCGCCTCCGCCGCGGCCTCCACCTCCCCAGTCCCTTCCTCCAGGTCCGGGAAGGGGAAATTGTTGTAAACCACCGAAGCGGAGTAGCGGTAATCGCTTTTCAGCCGCCCGGCCACCCCCCGCACCCAAGCCATGTGCATGGCCGAGCTCAGAATGCCAAACAGGGCTGCCGAGGCCTCCGGCACCAGAAACACCGCATCGCTGGCAATGGTTTCCGCGGAGAGAAAGCCCATGGGGATGTAAGGCCGGTTTTCCGAGGAAACCCGGGGCACCAGAATATAACGCCCTTCCTCTGGCTGGCGGATTTCCCCAAACAGGGCCGGCGTGTCCGCCAGCTTTCTGGTGGCCTCCCGGGGGCTCACCTGGCGGAACCGCCGCACCGCCTCCACCCGGTCCCGGATCGCCGGAATGTGGGCGTAAGCCTCCGGCTCCACCCCCTTCAGCCACAGACAGTACCGCTCCTGGTTTTCAATGTACTCCACGGAGCCGCAGAACCGGCGGATCCAGGGAGCCGCCTCCGGCCAGGCGGAACGGATCTGCTCCGCCTCCTCCGGGGAGAGCAGCAGGTGGCCGCCGTCATTGGCCATGCTGCCGAACACCATGGAGGGTACCGGCCACAAAGGCTTGCGGCGGTTTTCCAGGAACACATCCGGTGCCGCCGCCAGATAGGCGTTGATGTGGGGCACCTGCCGGCAGGTATCCCCCTGGTAAATCCGCTTGGGTGCCTTTTTCTTCCGCTCCCGGGAGGAAAATCCCAAAATCACACAGTGGACCTTGGCCTGGCCCCTGGCCTCATTGTTCCAGACAAAGGACCGGCGGGCAAAGTCCAGCTCCATGCCAAAATCATGGACCAGGCAGTTCCACAGAATGCCCGCCTGCTCCCCCTGGGTAATGCTGTTGGTGGACACAAAGGCTGCCTGGATCTCCGTCCCGGCCATGTACTCTGCCGCCTTCCGGTACCAGGCCGTCACATAGTCCATGTTGCCGGCGGCCCGCATGCCCGCAAAAACCCGGCGCAGATCCTGCTTCTGTTCCCGGTTCATCAGCCGGGCGCCCACAAAGGGAGGGTTGCCGATGATAAAGGGACTCTTCTCCCGGGGGACCACCTGTTCCCAGTCCAGCTCCAGGGCATTGCCCTGGACGATCCGGGCGGAGCTCACCAGGGGGATCCGCGCATAGTACATGCCAAAGAATTCCGCCACCTCCCGGTTCATCTGATGGTCCGTCAGCCACATGCCCACCCGGGCAATCTGGGCCTGGAAGGGCTCATACTCAATGCCGTAAAACTGCCCCACATCCACCCGGCAGAACATGCCCACGTCCAGCACCCGCTGCTCCGTATCGTACAGCTCCCGGATCACCGAAAGCTCCAGGCGGCGCAGCTCCCGGTAGGCCACAATCAGGAAATTGCCACAGCCGCAGGCCGGGTCAAAAAAGCACAGGTCCTGCAGCTTCTGGTGGAACCGCTGCAGCTTCCGCCGTTTTCCCCGGCAGGCCGCAAGCTCCTCCCGCAGGGAATCCAGAAACAGCGGGCCAATGAGCTTTTCAATATTTTCTTCGGAGGTATAGTAGGTCCCCCACTCCCGCCGCTTCTCCTGGTTCATGATCTCCTGGAACATGGCTCCAAAGATGGCCGGGGAGATGGACCGCCACTGCACCTGGAGGCAGTCTGCCAGTAGGCCAGCAAAATTTCCGTCAAAGGGATAGGCCGGCAGCTCCTCAGAAAACAGCTTTCCGTCCACGTAGGGAAAAGCCGCCAGGGCGGGATCGATCTGCCCCCGCTCCTTCACCGGCGTGTCCAGCACCCGGAACAGGGCCGCCAGCCGCTGGGAAAGATCCCCTCCGTCCAGCCGGGAAGCCCCCAGGTAGGAGGGGAATGCCCCTTCCGGAAAAATCCCCGCATCGCTGGCAAACAGGCAGAACAGCATGCGCACCAGATAGACCTCCAGCTGATGCTCCCGGTATCCATATTTTTCCAGGCACTCCAGCAGCGCCGTCATCCTCCGCATGGCATGGAGATTAATCTCCAGGTTTTCCGTCTTTTTCGTGTTCATGCTCTCCTCCGTTTTCGCCTGGGCCTTCTCCGCCCGTCCCCTTTTCCCGCAAGCCGCCTTCTTAGAACAGCAGGATCAGAACCGACCAATTGATATATTCGCTGTATGCACGGTCCGGCGGCACCCAGATCATAGAGAGCAGCGCTGCCGCACCGGCAATCACCAGCACGCTCTCCTGTTTCATCCATCCAAGTATGTTTTTCATCTCTCTCCCAAACATCTCCTAAAAAAATACCAGCCCAAACCAGGTGACGGTCCCCGCCCCCCAGGAAAAGCTCAGGCCGCACTGCTCTGCCAGCAGCGGCACCACAATCCCGTAGCTTTCAATGCAGGGGAGCATCCGGTCCGGATGCCGGCAGGCCTCCGGATACGCACACTGGGGGCACAGGTCGCAGGACTCGGAGGAAAGCATCCGGCAGGTACCGCGCAGCCGCTCCGCCAGCACCTTCACCTGCCAGACCATCTTCTCATGCTCCCGGCGGGTGGCCAGCAGCTGGGAGAAATCCTCCGCGTCCGCCACCTCCGAGACAGTGGTAAAAACCAACGCATGGCGGAAGGCCCGCACCCGCGCCTGACATTCTGCCACGGTTCCCACCGCCGGCGGGCAGGACCAGCTTTTCCCGTACCGGGGGCATTCACGGCGGCAGATTTCCCGCACCTTCTCTGAAAACGGCACCTGGTCTGCCGGAAGGAACTCATACTGACAGAGGGGGAGGGGGTGAAGCCCCTCCTCCCACTCTTCTCCCCGGTCAATCTTATACCCTTCGTCTCTCATACACTTGTGTTCTCCTGGATAAAGGCTGCAATATCTCCCATCACCTGACTGTCCACCTGGCCGGGCGTCTCATACTCGCTGGCGTCCATCTTGCCGTTGGTGGGCATAAACAGATGGTTGAGCCCCTCATAGGATTGGAACCAGGCGTTGCCGCACCCTTCCAGCGCCTGCTGCCAGGCGGCAAAATCCGTTTCCATTTTCACCTGAAAATCTGCCGTCCCCTGGAGAAACAGCATGGGAATGGTCAGCTCCCTGGCCACCTCCGCCGTGTCAATGGCATTGAGGCTGGCCCAGTAGGACATCGGAACGTCCATCAGCAGCTGGGAGCTCTCCAGATCGGTTGCCGCTTTGGCGCTCTCCACCATCTGCTGCAGCATTTCCAGGCTGGCCTCCTTCTGCTCCGCGCTGAGGCTGGCCATCTGGTTCAGGGCATCCACATTCTGGTCATACAGAATATCCACCAGCTGCCGCGGGCTTCCCGCCAGGGAAACCAATCCCCGGACCGCCGGGTTTTCCCGGGCAATCTCCGGTGCCAGCATGCCGCCCAGGCTGTGGCCAATAAGGAAGATAGCCTCCCCGTTTACCGAATCCAACTCTCCCGCCAGGGCAATGGCCGTGGCCGCATCCTCCAGCACCTCATCGGAGATGGTCATGTTAGCCGGTGCCTGTCCCGGGAACTGGTAATACCGCTTGTTATAGCGGATGGAGGCAATTCCCCGCTCCGCCAATCCCCAGGCCAGATCCCGGAAAGGCCGGTTGCCGGAAATTTCTTCATTGTAATCACTTTGGCCGGATCCCTGGATGAGAATGGCCACCGGTGGCTTTTCCACCCCCACCGGCAGGGTCAGCACCCCATCCAGCTGGTACTCCTCCCCATTGCTGGTAAAGGGAATGGTGATGGCCTCCTCCCGCAGCGTCTCGTTTGCCGTCAGTGGATCCGGAATGTTATAGGTGCTGATCCAGATCCCCTCCAGTAGCCCCTGGTCATTGTAGGTAAAGGAAACCCGGATGTCTCCGTCCTGGTACCGCAGCAGGCTGTGGCAAATGGCGCCATTGTTTTCCCTCTCCGTTCCGTAATATTCCTCAAAGGCCCCGATGGAAGCCACCGTCTGCTTCCAGCCGGCCTGCAGGTTTTCCTGGGTCAGGCTTTCCTGCAGCTTCGTGCTGAATACCACCGCCACGCTGGCAAAGTCCCCCTCCACCAGCATCATGGCCAGCGCCTGGCTTTTCTCCTCCGGATCCGCCGGAAGCTCCGGCGCGGCAGCCGACTCCTCCCCACCGGATGTCACGGCCTCCGTCTGCGCAGCCGTGCTCTCCTCCGACTGGCTGCTCTCACCGGCCGAACCGCCGCTGCAGCCCGCCGCCAGCAGGCTGCCTGCCAGCAGAAATGCCACCCTCTTCACTTTTTTCATATTCCCCTCCGTCCACCGGCTCAGCCGGTTCCAATGACCTGTCTGGCTGCCCTGGGCGCGTAATAATCGGTATGCAGCTTAATCCGCTCCGTCTCCACGCCGTCCACCTTCACAATCTTCCACAGCTCCACTTCCATCTCTGGGGAGCCGGCCACCGAATAGCTATCCTCGGGGGGAATCGTGGGATCCTCCTCCACCACCGTCTCCGGCTCATTCCGGTACAGCTCCACGGTCTCAAATTCAATTTCCCGGTTATCCGGGCGGGTTTCCTGCCCAAAGATATAGAACGTCACCAGATATCCATCCGCATCTCCCCAGATATAGATAGGAAAATCCTTGTTGTTGGTAAAGCACAAATCCTTATAGCCCTCCGAGATGGCCGCGTCCTTCCCAGGATCCACATAGTCCACCTCCATGGAATGGGGGTACCGCTCATCCACCTGAATCTCCGCCCGCAACAGCGCCAGATACAGGGTGGTGGACACCTGGCAGATTCCTCCGCCAATGGCGTCCTCCACCTCCCCGTTGTTGTACTGGGTACCTTTGCGGTAGCCGTTCTCCTCTGTCCGCTCCCGCATCAGCTCGCTGGTGGATACCGATTCCCCGGGCAGCAGCACCGTGCCGTTGATGTAGGCAGTGGCCACTTCCACGTTGGTGTCCCGGTCACTCCGGGTGGTACGGCTCTCCGCCCGGTAACGGGTAATGCCGTGTCCTATATATGGCGTCTGAATCTGCTGCAAAGCTTCGGTGGTGTAGTGGGGCTGCGCCACCTCCACCACCGCATCCAGCGTCACGTTTCCGTAGGACTCCAGCGCCGTCTCCCGGATCAGGCTGGCCGTCTCCGTCTGGTTGGTGGCCAGACCGGTCTCACTCTGGGACACCTCCAGGGAAGTGCCGGTATAGCGGATGGTGGCATCCACCGGGTCCACATCGTTCTCCTCCGCCACAGAGGCCACAAACTCCGCCAGCTTTTCCTCATCCAGGCTTTTCTCCGGCTCCAGCTTCAGGGTCCCATACTGCAGGTCCTGCTGGTCCCGGTACTGGCGCAGCGGACCGCCCAGCTCTCCCAGACACACCGCCCGCTTCAGCAGCCCGTCTATATCCCAGCTGAGGCCTAGGGCGTTGGGGGTGGTATTGTAGGTATTTTCCTCCCAGCGGAGTGTAATCTGCATGGAGCCCCGCTCGCTCTGGTACTCCTCCAGGAGCGTCCGGGCCTCTGCCACAGTCCGCTCTCCTATGTACAGCTCATCCACATAGATTCCAGCCGCCAGCACTGCGTTTTCATCCAGTGGCGTTTCCTCTATTCCCTCTGCTGCCCGCTCCGCCTCCCGCGTCTGCCAGGCCACCCATTCCTCCGGCGGCTCCCCGCCCTCCTCCCCGGAGGAACAGGCTGCCAGAAGACTCACAGCCAGAACACCAAACAGCAGCAGAATTCTTTGTTTCAATCTCTTCATTCTACCCGCCCTTTCACAGAAAGGCTTCCCTTATACTTCCAATTTCCTAAAAAATAATTATACCGTAAAAGCCCCTCTGGCCGCAAGGGATTTTTCTTTAAAGGTTTGTGAAGATTTA
>CAZSAF010000120.1:0-8514 GCA_964604605.1 uncultured Lachnospiraceae bacterium | reverse complement strand
ACGGCATCTACAAGCTGGATTTCAACCAGGTCATTGAATACCACATGGAGAAGGAAGCGGACATCACCGTGGTCTGCAAGCGCCTGCCCGCCGGGACGGACGTCAGCCGCTTCGGCGTAGTGGAGGTCAATGATGACATGCGGATTGTGGGCTTTGAGGAGAAGCCGGCCATCAGCGAGCTGAACACCATCTCCTGCGGCATCTACGTGGTGCGCCGGCGCCTGCTGATCTCCCTGCTGGAGCAGTGTGAGGAGATGGAGTGGTTTGACTTTGTCCGGGATGTGCTGATGCGCCAGCGCCGGGCCAAACGGATTTACGCCTATCCCTTCCGGGGCTACTGGGCCAACATTGCCACGGTGGACGCTTACTACCAGTGCAACATGGACTTCCTGAAGCCGGAGGTGCGCCAGGAATTCTTCAGCGGCTACCCGGCCATCTACACCAAGGTGGACGACAATCCGCCGGCCAAGTTCAACCCCGGCTCCCAAGTGGAGAACAGCCTGGTGGCCAGTGGCACCATCATCAACGGGGCCATAGAGGACTCGGTGATCTTCAAGAAGGTGTTTGTGGGAAGCGGCTGCCAGATCCGCAACTGCCTGATCCTCAACGATGTGTCCATTGGGGACGGCGTGGTGCTGGAAAACTGTATTGTGGAGTCCCGCACTAAGATTGCGGCGGGAACGGAAGTCCGGGGAGAGGAAGGAAAGATCCGGATTATCATCCACTGAACCGCTGAAAACGGGGAAGGTTTCTCACAGAATAAAAAGGGCCCGGGAGCTTGACCGCTGCCGGGCCCTTTGTTACAATAGAGCCGAATCATAAAAAACGTATGGTGGAGAAGGGCAATCCTTTTCCGCCCCGTTGGTGTATGCCCATTTTTCGGCTTTTTCCCGGGAAAACCGGGAAGGGAGCGGGCGGACGCCGGGGGTTGGGAGGACGATATGCGCATTATTGCAGGGCTGGGCAATCCGGCCGGAAAACATGAGGGAACCAGACACAATACCGGATTTGCCGTCATTGACCGGCTGGCGGAGAAATATGCTGTACGGGTGAATACCAACCGGCAGCGGGGGCTCTGCGGCACTGGGATCATCGGCGGGGAGAAGGTGCTGCTGGTAAAGCCCCTGACCTTCATGAACCTCAGCGGCGAGTGCATCCGGCCGCTGATGGACTACTACAAGCTGGAGCCGGAGCAGCTGCTGGTGATCTACGATGACATCAGCCTGCAGCTGGGCCAGATCCGGATCCGGGGCAAGGGCAGCGCCGGCGGCCACAACGGCATCAAGAGCATCATCCAGCACCTGGGTAGCCAGGAATTCCCGCGGATTAAAGTGGGCGTGGGCGGCAAGCCGGACCAGATGGACCTGGCGGACTATGTGCTGGGCCGCTTCAGCCGGGAGGAGCAGGCGGTGATGCGGGAGGCTGTGGAGCTGGCGGCAGAGGCGGCGGAGGTGGTGATCCGGGACGGGGTCCCGGAGGCCATGAACCGGTTTAACGGATTGAAAAGGAAGGATGAGCATGGCGGCGAACTTTGACTGTCCCCTGGAGGAGCTGAAGGAGTACGAGGATATTCAGGAGGCAATCCGGCAGAAGCGGGGGCCTCTGCTGGTCAGCGGCTGCGTGGACTCCCAGAAGGTCCAGCTGACCTGCCGGCTGGCGGCGGACAGCCCCCTGACCCTGATTGTCACCTACAACGATTCCAGGGCCAAGGAAATCTGTGAGGATGCCCGGTGCTTTGCGGACACGGTGCTGTACTATCCGGCCAAGGACCTGCTGTTTTACCAGGCGGACATCCACGGCAGCCTGCTGGTGCAGCGGCGGATGGAGGTCTGGAAGCAGATGCTGGAAGAGGGCCGGGGGCTCATTGTCACCACCGTGGACGGCTGCATGGATCGGATTGCCGATCCCCGGGAGCTGCGGAAGCGGATCCTGGAGCTGTCCCTGGGGCAGCAGCTGGATTTAAGCGATTTCAGCGGCCGGCTGGCAGAGATGGGCTACCGGCGGGAGGCCCAGGTGGAGGGGCCCGGGGAGTTTGCGGTCCGGGGCGGCATTCTGGATATTTTCCCCCTGACGGAGGAGGCCCCGGTGCGGGTGGAGCTGTGGGGGGATGAGATCGACTCCCTCCGGAGCTTTGACGTGGAGAGCCAGCGGTCCATTGAAAACCTGGAGATCCTGCGGGTGTATCCGGCGGAGGATACCTGGGCGGAGGAGACCGCCCTGCCGGTGGCCTTCCCGGCGTATTTTCCGGAGGACGCCCTGTTCTTTCTGGATGAGCCGGCCCGGCTCTGGGAGAAGGCGGTGGGGGTGGCCAAGGAGTTTCAGGAGAGCATGGTCCACCGGCTGGAGAAGGGGCTGCGGGAGAATACGCCGTCCCTGCTGTCCCCGGAGGATACCTTTGCTCTGCTGGGGAAAAAACGGGCGGTGGCCCTGGCTGGCCTGGAACAGAAAGGCGGCGGCCTGAAGCCGGAGGGACGGTACGTGATCCAGGCCCAGACCCTCCACTCCTACCAGGACAGCTTTGAGACCCTCATTGGGGACCTGAAGCGGTGGAAGCGGGAGCGGTACCGGGTGGTGCTGCTGTCCGGCTCCCGGACCCGGGGAGCCCGGCTGGCTGCGGACCTGCAGGAATACGGGCTGGCGGCTTTCTATGCGGAGGAGGAGAACAAGGAGGTGCGCCCCGGCCAGGTGCTGGTCACCTGCGGCAGCCTTCACAAGGGCTTTTCCTACCCTATGCTCCGGTTTGTGGTGCTTTCGGAGGGGGATCTCTTCGGCAAAAACCAGAAGCGCAAAAAGCGCCGCACCGCCTACGAGGGGCGGAAAATCCAGGATTTTTCCCAGCTCTCCGTGGGGGATTACGTGATCCACGAAAACCACGGCCTGGGCATTTACCAGGGCACGGAGCGTATGGAAGTGGGCGGCGTGGCCAAGGATTACATGAAGATCACCTACGGGGACGGTGGCAACCTGTACATTCCCGTGACCCAGATGGACCTGGTGCAGAAGTACGCCGGGTCCAACGCGGAAAAGGTGCCCAAGCTGAACCGGCTGGGCGGCACCGAGTGGCACAAGACCAAAACCAAAGTCCGGGGGGCCGTGCGGGAAATTGCCCAGGATCTGGTGCGGCTCTACGCCGCCCGGCAGAACCAGAAGGGCGTGGTCTACAGCCCGGACACCGTGTGGCAGCGGGAGTTTGAGGAGCAGTTCCCTTACGAGGAGACGGAAGACCAGATCCGGGCCATTGAGGCGGTGAAGGCGGATATGGAGGCCGGCAAGATTATGGACCGGCTGATCTGCGGGGATGTGGGCTACGGTAAGACGGAAGTGGCCATCCGGGCGGCCTTCAAGGCGGTGCAGGATGGCAAGCAGGTGGCCTACCTGGTGCCCACCACCATCCTGGCCCAGCAGCACTACAACACCTTTGTCCAGCGGATGAAAAACTATCCGGTGAACGTGGACCTGCTGTGCCGCTTCCGGACGCCGGCGGAGCAGAAGCGGACCGTGGAGAGCCTGAAAAAAGGCATGACGGACATTGTCATCGGCACCCACCGGCTGCTGTCCAAGGATGTGCAGTTTAAGGACCTGGGGCTGCTGATCATTGATGAGGAGCAGCGGTTCGGGGTGGCGGACAAGGAGAAGATCAAACAGCTCCGGGAGACGGTGGACGTGCTGACCCTGACAGCCACCCCCATCCCCCGGACCCTGCACATGAGCCTCATCGGCATCCGGGACATGAGCGTGCTGGAGGAAGCGCCTATGGACCGGGTGGCCATCCAGACCTACGTGATGGAGTACAACGGCGAGCTGGTCCGGGAGGCTATCCAGCGGGAGCTGGACCGGGGCGGCCAGGTCTACTATGTGTACAACCAGGTGAAAAACATTGGGGATGTGGCGGCCCACATTGCCTCTTTGGTGCCGGACGCGGTGGTGGCCGTTGCCCACGGCCAGATGCGGGAACGGGAGCTGGAGCGGATCATGCTGGACTTCATCAACGGGGAGATTGACGTGCTGGTTTCCACCACCATCATCGAGACCGGCCTGGACATCTCCAACGTCAACACCATCATCATCCATGACGCCGACCGGTTTGGCCTGTCCCAGCTGTATCAGCTCCGGGGTCGGGTGGGCCGGTCCAGCCGCATCGCCTACGCGTTTCTGATGTACCGGCGGGAGCGGATGCTGCCGGAGATTGCGGAGAAGCGTCTCCAGGCCATCCGGGAGTATACGGAGCTGGGCTCCGGTATCCGCATTGCCATGCGGGATCTGGAGCTGCGGGGAGCCGGCAACCTGCTGGGGGCGGAGCAGCACGGCCATATGGAGGCGGTGGGCTATGACCTGTACTGCAAGCTGCTGGGGGCGGCGGTGCAGGAGGCCAAGGGCGAGCGGAAGACCCAGGCGGACTTTGAGACGGAGCTGGACCTGGATCTGGACGCTTATCTGCCGGACCACTATATCCGCGGGGAAGCCCAGAAGATGAACCTGTACCGGAAGATTGCCGCCATTGAGACGGATGAGGACTACATGGATATGCAGGATGAGCTGATTGACCGGTTTGGGGAGCTGCCCCGGCCGGTGCAGAACCTGCTGCGGGTGGCCCGGCTCCGGGCCCTGGCCCATGAGGCCTATGTGACGGAGGCGGTGGGCAACCTGGAGGAGCTGCGATGCACCATGTTCCCCCAGGCGCCGGTGGAGCCCTCCCGCATTGGCCCGCTGGTGGAACAGTACAAGGGGGATCTGCGGGTATCCGCCGGCAAGGCCCCCAGCTTTATCTACCGGGATCAGAGAAAACGGATGACAGACCCGGAAAAAATGCTGGAGACCCTGCAGGAGCTTCTGAAAGCGCTGCGGGGGCTGATGGCCTGAGAAGGGCCGGAACCCGGCGCCGGTGGATGGCTGCGGGAGCTGTCCGGCGCCGGGCTGAAGCGCTTACGGAAACATGAAAAATTCGTGTTTTCAAGGAAAATTGTTGCTAGAAAGGAGAAAAGGTTTTATAATACCCTTAGTGTGCCAAAAAACGGTTGTTTTTTTGGCCATGAGGAAGAAATACCTTTTGGAGGCAGATATGAAGGGATGGAAAAAAGGGATGGCAGCGCTGCTGGCGGCGGCCCTGACAGCGGGGACGGCCGCAGGCTGTGCGGTATCCATGTCGGAATACGCAACCACACCGGCGTTGACGTATGGGGATCAGACGGTTTACCTGGATGAGGCAAACTTCTGGCTCCGGTATGAGCAGTGGCTGATGGAGTCCCAGTACGGGACCTTGTACCAGTACTATGGCTACACCAACATGTGGGAAGCCCCTGCGGATGAGTACACCACCCTGGGCCAGCAGCTGAAGGAGGATGTGATGGCTCAGATCCTGCAGACTCTGATCCTGGGTGACCATGCGGAGGAGCTGGAGGTCTCCCTGACGGAGGAAGACCTGAACCGGATTACGGAGACGGTGACGGACTTCCGGGACAGCTTTGACGACTCCTTCCGGGAGTACTGTGACGCCAGCGATGAGAGCATCAACGGCTGGCTCCAGAAAAACGCCCTGGCCGTCAAGGTGTGGGACGCGGTGAGGCAGCAGGCGGAGGTGACCGTCACCGATGAGGAGTGCCAGATGTTCTCCGTGGAGTACGTGAATATTACGGACAGCACGGACAGCGACGAGACCACGGCGGAGACGGAGAGCACCACGGCAGCGGAGGATACCACCGCGGAAGCCACCGAGAGCGCAGCGGAGGAGAGCACCGCAAGTGCTGAGTCCTCTGCGGAAGAGAGCACCGAGGCCTCCGGTGAGGAGAGCACGGCGGCGGAGACGGAGAGCGCCGAATCTTCCGGCGAGGAGAGCACCGCAAGCGCCGAGTCCTCTGCGGAAGAGAGCACCGAGGCCGCTTCCGGGGAGACACTGACCGGAGAAGCCCTGGCCAATGAGGTGTTGCGCCGCCTCAACGAGGGACAGGCCTTCAGCGACTTTGAAGATGAGTTGGGTGTGACCGTCAACAATCAGAGCTTTCTGCGTTCGGATACGGACAACTCTTCCACCATCTATCAGGAAGCCGTGGACATGGCCACCGGAGAGGCCAAGATCGTGGACTATGACGGCGGCTGGTATGTGATCTACTGCGTGGCGGATCTGGATGAGGAAGCCACGGAGGAAGAGCGGGCCGATGTGGAGGACACCAAGCGGGAGGAGCATTTCAATACCGTGTACGCCGAGTGGACGGCGGCTGCTCCCACCTACGAGGTGCAGGATGCCTGGGATGATCTGAAGGTGGATGAGATGATCTACGTGGAAAAGGAAACCACGGCGGCAGAGACCACCGCAGCGGAGACCGAGAGCGCTTCCGAGTCGGACAGCACCGCGGCGGAGACCGCAGAGAGCAGCGCGGAGGAGAGCACCTCCGGGGAGGCGGAATCCGAAACCGCCTCGGAGACGGAAGCTTCGGAGGCGTCCGCAGAAGAGTCCACAGCGGAAACTACCGCGGCAGAATAGGCAGAAATTGGGAGAGGGCTGCCGCAGGATGGGAGAGCACATCCCCGAGGGGAAGGCTTTTCCGCCTGCGGCGGCCCGTTTCCATATTATTGGGAAATAAAGCGTCCAGCGCGACAGGTACGGAAACCAAGCGTTCAGCGTGACAGATTTAGAAACCAAGCGTCCGGTGTGACAGATCCAGATGGAACAGGGGGAACATAGAGCATGGAAGGAGACAGCCTGACCGGCCTGACCAGCCGGGAGGTGCAGGAACGAATCAAAAAAGGCCAGGTAAACGGGGAGGAGGAGATCCGCAGCAAAAGCTTCGGGCAGATCCTCTGGACCAATCTGGTAACCCCCTTTAACATTTTAAATGTAATTTTGGCATCCCTGATTCTGCTGGTGGGATCCTACAAAAATATGCTGTTCATGGGCGTGATTCTCTCCAACGCCGTCATTGGCACGGCCCAGGAGATCCGGGCCAAGCGGCTGATTGACAAGCTGTCTCTGATTACGGAGCCCAAGGCCCGGGTGATCCGGAACGGCCGGGAGGAAACCATCCGGGTGGAGGAACTGGTGCTGGACGATGTGACGGTCCTGGAGAGCGGAAGCCAGATCTGCGCGGACTGCGTGGTCCTCTCCGGAAGCTGCGAGGTCAACGAGTCCCTGATCACCGGGGAACCGGACCCCATTCTGAAGCGGCAGGGGGACTCCCTCCTCTCCGGCAGCTTCCTGGTATCCGGCACGGTCCGGGCCCAAGTGGTGCATGTGGGGGCGGACAACTACGCGGCCCAGATCAGCAAGAACGCCAAGTACCTGAAGCGCCCCAATTCGGAGATCATGAACAGCATCAACCGGCTGATCAAGGTGATCGGCTTTTCCATTGTGCCGGTGGGGGCGGCGCTGTTCTGTACGGAAACCTTCCTGAGCGGCGTGCCCAGGGAGGAGGCGGTGGTCAGCACCGTGGCCTCCATGGTGGGGATGATCCCGGAGGGGCTGGTGCTGCTGACCAGCGTGGTGCTGGCGGTGGGGGTGCTCCGCCTGGGAAGACGGAAGGCCCTGGTACAGGAGATCTATTCCATTGAGACCCTGGCCCGGGTGGATGTACTATGTCTGGATAAAACCGGAACCCTCACCACCGGGGAAATGCAGGTGGACCGGCTGCATCCCCTGCCGGGCCACAGCCGGGAGGAGGTGCGCAGCGGGGCGGCGGCGGTGATGGGCGCCCTGGCGGACCACAACCCCACGGCGACGGCCATCCGGAAGTTCTGCCCCGCCGCGCCGGACTGGAAGCCGGGCAAAACGGTGCCCTTTTCCTCCTCCCGGAAGTGGAGCGGGGCAGAGTTCCCCGGCCACGGCACCTATGTGCTGGGGGCGGAGCAGTTTTTGTTCCCGGAAGGCCTGCCCTCCCTGGGGGAAACCATTGAGGAGGCGGCGGAGAAGGGGCAGCGGGTGCTGGTGCTGGCGGTAAGCTCGGAGCCCTTCCGGGGCCAGGAGCTGCCGGCGCGGCTGGAGCCGGCAGCGCTGGTATTCCTCAGCGACACCATCCGGGAGAATGCGGGGAAGACCCTGCGCTACTTTGCGGACCAGGGGGTGACGCTGAAGGTGATCTCCGGGGATGACGCCCGGACGGTGAGCCAGATTGCAGGCCGGGTGGGCCTGGCCGGGGCGGAGCGGTATGTGGACACCACCACCCTCCACGGGGAGGAGGAGCTGGCCCAGGCGGCGGAGGCCTACACGGTGTTTGGCCGGGTGACGCCGCAGCAGAAGCAGCAGCTGGTTCAGAGCCTGAAAGCCCACAAGCACACGGTGGCCATGACCGGGGACGGCGTCAACGACGTGCTGGCCCTGAAGGAGAGCGACTGCAGCATTGCCATGGCGGCGGGCAGCGACGCGGCCCGGACCGTCAGCCAGATTGTGCTGCTGGACTCCAACTTCGCATCCATGCCCCACATTGTGGCAGAGGGGCGGCGCAGCATCAACAACCTGCAGCGCTCGGCCTCCCTGTTCCTGGTCAAGACGTTTTTCAGCACCATTATTGCGCTGGTCTTTATTTT
>CAZSAF010000119.1:0-8522 GCA_964604605.1 uncultured Lachnospiraceae bacterium | reverse complement strand
AAGCCCGCTCCAGGTCCTGTCGGAATACCTCCGGCTTTTGAATCAGATGGTCGCTGGCCAAGACCAGCATCACTGCATCCGGGTATTTTCGGGCTATATGGGCAGCCCCCAGTCCAATGCAGGGAGCCGTATTCCGCCCCACCGGCTCGCAGAGGATGTTTCCCTCCGGCAGCTGAGGCAGCTGCTCCCGCACCAGCTCTCGGTAATCCCGGTTGGTGGCCACATAAATATCCTCCATGTCCACCAACGGTAAAATCCGCTCCACCGTCAGCTGAATCATGGTTTTTCCATCGCCTGTTATGGACAGAAATTGTTTCGGGCAGCTTTTCCGGCTTTTGGGCCAGAACCGCTCCCCCTTTCCACCTGCCATAATCAATGCTGTCTTTTTCATGCCTCCTCCTTACCGGAAGCGGCAGCTTCCCCTGCCAGCTTCCTGAAAAAATCCATATAAACCTGGACAATGTGATCCCAGGCAAAGTTCTGCAGTACAAATTGCCGACCAGACTGGCCCATTGCATCCGCCGTCTCCGGGTGATGCTCCAGATACCGCACAGCCCCCTCAAACTCAAAATAGTCTCCAAAATACAGACCACCGGAGGCCTCCACCGCAAAATGTCGGGTCACCGGGCACTCCCCATGGACCAGCACCGGCCGACCGCAGAGCCAGCTCTCCATAATCACCAGGGAAAAGCTTTCATTGCGGGAAGGCTGGCAGAGGGCCAGAGCCCCCGCCTCCACATCATACTTGTCCTGAATGCTCAGGAAGCCCAAATCCCGCACATCTTCCTGTATCGACTCCGGGATCTGAATCTCACCACCGCCAATGAGCACCAGCTTCAGAGGAGAATCCTGGCGTTTTTTGTACTCTGCGAAATAATTCAGCAGCGTGTGTACATTTTTTCCCCTGTCCTTTCGGCCCGCGTACAGCAGATAAGGCGCGTCCAGAGCATACGCGGTTCTTCCCCGCGCCCCGTCACAGGTGAGTTCCGTATCCACGCCTTCCCCCAGCACGGCCTGTTCTACCTTTTCCATGGCATAATTCCGGTTGGTCAGATCGTACTCCGGCTGTGCGTGGTAAATAATTCCCCGAATTTTGGAGTAGGCCTCCCGATAGATATTCATGTAGAAATAGCTCTCATCATGGAAACAGGGAATCAGCACCGACTTTTCCGGGCAAACCTGACTGCCATAATAGGTAGTTCCAAACATGTACGGGATAAAAATAAACAGAGCATACTCATCCTGGTGTTGCCGCATATAATCGTACAACGCCGGACTGTTCACCGACTCCCGGATATAGGTTTCTTCCTCCTCCGGCGTCACTGGCAGTCCACTCATCAGCTTTTTGTTCACCGCGTCAAAACACCGGGCATCCCGAAGGCGCACTCGGAATCGGCGGACAGGAATCCCTTGGATGTTCTCCATTCCCGCCTTATAATAATTGATGTTCCAGTCACTGGCAAACTCCTTCACACAGGTGGTGAGGATTTCCAACTCCACACCTGCCTGGTGCAGATGAGAAGTCAATCCCCGCAGTTCCATCTCCGCCCCGCCGGGAATCTTTTCCCCATACCAGGGGACCACAAATCCAAGCTTTTTCATGTCCTATCTCCCTCGATCACCCGCTCCAGGAAATCCAGGAACCGGGCTTTAATCTTTTCATGCGAGAAATCCTGCAGCCGCTTCTTCTCCCCGTCCACGATCCGCTTTCGAAGCCCCGGGTTCGAAACCAACCGGTGGATGGCCTCCGCCACTTGATCCGGAGACTTATCCGACAGCAAAAGACCGCTGCCCCCCAAGGTCTCCCCCACTGCGCTGCAATCGTAGGCTACAATGGGGATGCCAAAATACATAGCCTCCACCAGCGGAATGCAAAAGCCCTCGTGTTCCGTCATGGACACAAATACATGGGCCAATCGATAATAGGCCAGAATCTCCGGGAAGCGGGTATGGCCGGTAAAAATCACATCCGCCTCCAACTCCAACGCCCTCACATATTCCTGCAGCCGGGCAAAGTAGGCATCCCCGCTGCCTCCGTGGGCCCCCACCAGAAACAGGCGCGATTTTGGATTGTAATGCTTCTTATAATAGTAAAAGGCGGTGATAATATCCTCCTGCTTTTTGTGAGGGAATACCCGTCCGGTAAAAATCAGATTGATATAACCATCCCCCTGATAACGCTTCAGCACCTCCGGATCCGGCTCCTTCTCAAAATCCGCAAAGGCAATGAGAATAGGGAGGGTCTCCAGCGGCTGCGGATAGCCGGCCTGGACCAAGTCCTGCCGATTAAAATCCGAATCTGCCAAGCCAAAATCCACCTTGTCCGCCAAAAAAGCCACTGCCTCCACTCCCTGACAGCAGTCCTTCCATGGTTCCGGATGAGTTCCCGCAAAGAAATGGGGAGGGGTCACATTGTGATAGATGACCCCCTTCCGGCAGCGAAGCTCCGCAAACCGGTAGTTCCACTCGGAGCCGGTGGACAGATGGTACAGCACCAGGTCATCCGGCTGTTCCTGATACTCTTCAATGGGCCTGGCGGTTCCCGCCGGCAGCCGATCATCTATATAATCTTCATAACCGGCTTCCTGCAAAGCCCCCTTCAGGGCCACCGTGTCGTTGCCGATTCCGTCCCCAAATGCCAAAGCCGGCAGCATCTGGATTACCCGCAGTTTTTCCCGCTGCAGCGTATGGGAATACTCCGGAAGTCGGGAGCGGGTCCACTGCAGTTCCCGGCACAGGCGACGGTTTTCCGCCTGCAGGCGGCTCTGATTCTCACAGATCAGATGGGCCAGTTTCTTGATGGCCTCCGCCTGTTCTACATTTTTTTTATTCTGTTCCTCCACCAGGGGAACCACATAAAAACGGATCAACTTACGGATCACTTTTTTCAGGAAACGCTTGCCACGGCCGCCTCCCAGCTCATGGTATTCATGAATACAGGGTTCTGTCACCGTTTCAGCTATGGTAGTTTCCACCTGTTCCCACTCCCAGGGGTGCTCTCGGTAATGATCCGGTCCGCCAAACAATCTCTCTTTCAGCTCCCGCAGTTCCTCCTGCCGCCCACTTTCTTTCATCTCATCCTCCCTTTCCTCCGGTTCTTACTTCGGGTCTCCCAATTCTCTCCACTGATGCGGGATCCGGAACAGGCCCACATCCGCGATATGGGAGTATACCTCAAAACGATGCGCATCTTTATAATAATCCATCGTATTGTCGTAAATATCCTGGATGGCTGTCTCCACCAAGTATTCGCAGGGGAGCAGTTCAATGTTCCGCAACTCCAGCTCCACCGTGCCATCCTGCGTCAGGTCAAAGGCAGGCATCTGATCGATCTTGGTGTTGGTCCCGTAACAGTGAATTCCATCCACCCGGAACAGGGCTATACCAAATACCGCATTGCGGATCGGCTTCAGCACCCGGTAAGAGATTCGCATATAGATGGTCTCCCCGGTGGCAAAAACATCCTTTTCCTCCCGGGCCGCATTGTAGGTGTGAACCTCCGTGACAAAGGCTGCCCGGGTCCCCCAGCGGCGGTCCGGATTCTCGTACCCGGCCGGAATCCCCAAAACCTTCTGCTGCTCCAGTTTTTCCGGATTTTCTTCCCTTAGCTTCCGCTGGCGTTCTTTTTCTTTTTCAATAATCTGCTGGCGCTTCTCCCCCATAAATTCCAAATACTGGGCATGCACCTCATGGGGCTCACCCTCTGCCCGGATCCGGCCGTCATGGATCCAAAGGCTTCGGTCACAGATCTGTTCAATCTGCCCCAGGGAATGGGAGACAATCACAATGGTGGTACCTTTCTCCTTGATCTCCCGCAACCGGTTGAAGCACTTGGTCTGGAAGTTGGCATCCCCCACAGCCAAAATCTCATCAATGAGCAGAATATCCGCATCCACATTGATGGCCACAGAGAAGGCCAGACGCATGTACATACCGGAGGAATACGTCCGCACCGGGTTATCCAGGAATTCCTCCAGCTCTGAAAAAGCGATAACATCATCGATCCGGGCATCAATCTCCTTTTTGGTCAGTCCAAAAATGGATGCATTGGTATAAATATTTTCCCGCCCGCTCATATCCGGGTGGAAGCCAGCTCCCAGCTCAATCAAGCTGGACACCCGCCCTTTCATCTGAATGGTTCCGCTGTCCGGATAGATGATCCGGGTCAGCAGCTTCAAGGTCGTACTCTTTCCACAGCCATTGTGGCCAATCAGGCCAATGGCTTCTCCCTTTTTTACCTGAAAGCTGATGTCCTTCAGGACCCAGCGGTCCTCATACCGGTTTCGGGAACGAAACAAAAGGCGTTCCTTCAATTCTGTTCCCTTATCCAAGAATACTTTAAACTTCTTTGTCACATGCTGGACATCAATGGCTATCTCCTCTGATACCGTGTTCCGCATTTCCTCCATACGATCACCCCTCGGCCATTTTTCCCGCTGCCTCAGGACAGCTTTTCCAAAATTACACTCCGGCAGATCAAGCCGCTGCCGCCGCCGGTCATCAGCCGGATTTCAAACCCGGTTACCGGCTCGTCCAGTTGGAACTCCAGCTCCGTCTCACCGGAAGTCACCATCTGTTTTTCCACTACAACAGGTATTTCTGCAGCTCCTATCTCCACAAAAGTATTTTCGTACCCCTCTGCCTGCTCCAGCGTCAGCGTCACCCGGTAGGTTCCCGCTTCCAGGTCCGCATAAGGGCCATAAAATACCATGCCCCCGTCCTCCAATGCCAGAATATTTCCTTCCTCGTCGTACTCTGCATTTTGAAGGAGAAGATCTCCCTCCTGCAGGTTGACCCGGCTGCTTGGCTGGTATACCAGTTTGCCCACATTTCCATTATAATACCGGCGATACAAAGAATCCGGGTATTCTCCCATAACCGATTCCAAATAAAGGCCGGACATAATCTGATAATGTTCCACCTCTTTCTGGTAATCCATCCGGTTCAGGTTGTACAGGGGAAAATCCCCCACAAAATACAATTCCCCGTTGTCTTCCAAATACCGAAGCAGCCCCTCAGTCTCCGCTGCATTTACCTGATATACCTGCTTTCCATACACATAACGCAGGGTGGAGGCAATCTCATTGTTCCAGGCAAAATAGATGATATCATCTTCCAGGCTTGCCGCCAGCTCCTGATACTGCTCATCCAGTCCTCCCAGCATGGGCGTCAACAAGAAGGTCCGGCATTGCCAAAGCAGAAAAGCGGTAAGCCCTGCCGTACCAGCATAAATGCCTGCCTGCTTCCAACCTTTTCCAAATCGCTTCCACAGGAACTGCCAGGCATAGCACCCCAACAATACCGTTACCGGGAAGTTTACGCTGACCCAGCGCCGTGCTGCCCAGATATGGTCCGCTGTAATGGAAGGATTGATTAGATATGCCGCCACACAGACCATGCCTGTACACAAAAACACATAGTATAGATCTGCCCGCTTCTTCTTTTCTGCCAAAAGGATAACGATTCCTGCCAGCATCAGCAAAAACAGCGGCACGCTGGTATACCAACAATATTCAATGATCGCAGTCTTATTAAAATCTGAGCTGTTTCCCCAGTCGCTGCGCACAAAATACAAATAGAAAAACGCCAGCACAAACACGATACTCCATCCGATCCAAGCTTTTCGATTGTCCGTTAACTTGTGGATCCAGTTGTACCGTTCCAGAGAAACACGCTTCCAAATCTGGGAAATCAAACCCGCGGCCAAAAGGAGCGCCAGGCCGATTCCATTTATCAACCACGCAGTCTGCAGCGCATGATTCTGTATATGCAAGATATAGTATGCCGGACTGAATATATACAGACACAGGCAAGCCAATACCGCGGTTGCCAGGTAAACGCCGCAGCTTTCCCAGATTCCTCTACGCTTTTCCGGATGCCAGACCACTCCATAGGCTGCCGCCACCAGAAAGCCCAGTCCAACAATCATCATATCAATCCGGTTAAAGATGTTATATCCCAACATAAAACCGGCATAAATCAAAAGCCGTTTTTTCCCATTTCGCCAGCCGATCATCCAAAGATACATGGCTGCAAAAAACAATAGTTGTGCCAGCAGCTCCGTTTCCGGAATACGGGCCCCCCAGAGCTGAGCCGGGTTCAATCCCAAAATCAGAACCGCGATTTCTGCCCGCCGGAAAAAGAACTCCTTGATAAAGTAATAAAACAGCATCAACGCCAGAATACCCACGATTGCATTCACGCGCAGCAAACATGCCATTCCACCCAAACCATAGCCAATGGCCAGCAGGGAAGAATACATAGGCATAAAGTGGGCAGAAACCTGCCCCACTTCCGTCTCCAACTCCGGATACTGAACAGAGGTATATAACACAGGATACCCGGGACTTATGAAATCCCCGTATTCCTCGTACAGTTCTTCCAACTGCGAATCATAAGCAAATGTGAAGGAACCGGTTTTGGCAATGTTCACCCCATGGATAATATAAAGCCCCGGATCCCGCACACCGGTCAGATATTCCGTAGGGAAAGCAGCATACAGGATGGCCAAAGCAAGCAGAATCACTGCCGCTCCTCCCCGGAATGGTCTTGCAAACAAAACCTTTTTCCATTGTTGTACGGAAAGGCCCTTTCCCCTTTCCATGAATACACCCAGAACATTGATTCCCAGCAGGATCCCCGAAAGCAGCCCGATGGAAAAGCAGCCGGCCAGGGCCAGAACCATTCCCACACTGTTTACCGACAGAAACGCGCCCACCAAAGCAAACACCACATGCTTTCTGCCCAACTGCTCCGGATTTTTTTTCACCGCCAGCCCCTGCAGCCAAATCCACCAGTGCCACAGGAACGCAATGCCAAACAGGATGATCATACCGATTCTCCCACCATCTCAACCATTTGAGAAAGACGATCCACAATCTTGTCCCACCGATAATTTTTCTCTACGTATTCTACCCCCAGATCGCCCATCTGCTTCCGCAGCTCCGTCCGGTTCAGGAGATAGTTCAGCGTTCCCTCAAACTCAAAATAATCCCGGTAATACAGGCCAGCGTTGCTGCGGATGCAGTGTTCTTTCAGCACATCACACTTTCCATTGACCACCACCGGTACCCCCAGGCTCATAGACTCCAACACGACCAGGGAAAGGCTCTCAAACCGGGATGGCAGCACCAGGGCCTCCGCCCCTGCCATTCCGTTATACTTTTCCTCATCCGTGACAAAACCCAACGGCAGAATATCCGGATGAACCGGAATCTCCATCACCGGTTTACCCATGAGAACCAGCTTCAGATTTCCGGGATTCCGCCTCTTGTATTCTTCAAAATACTGAAACAGCTGGGCACATCCCTTGGATTTGTCAATCCGCCCCACATAGATCAAATACCGTTCCAGACCATGCTGTTCCCGAAAAATTTCCGGCTGGGGATGCGCCGGCGTCTCAATCCCGGCACCGCCCATTCCCTGATTGTTCAGAATTTCCCCATTGTGGAACAGACGTTCCACCAGGGCCTTCTCCTCCGGCGTATTATAAAAAATCCCTTTAGGGAGATGGAAAAAGTCCCGAAAAATGGGTATATAAATAGGAGGCTCATCATGGGCGGTGGGAAGCAAAATTGCCTTCTCTCGCACCAGGGGCAGCCCCATATAGGTCGTATAATACAGATACGTAAAAAAGATAAACACCTGATAATCCACCTGATGCTCCCGGATATAATCCAGCAAAGACGGGCAGTAAGGTCCCTGCCACTCCATCCACTGCTGGTTCTCCTCCAGTGTAGACTGGTGTGAGAACACACGGGCAGAGAGCGCATCAAATTTTTTGCTGTTTCTGGTTTTAGACACAGGGAATCGGCGGACGAGAACACCATCCAATTCTTCTTGGTCTGCCGAGTACTCATTTTTCCAAGTAATATAGTCAATGGCTTTTGTCGTCAGTACCTCCACCTGATACCGCTCCGTCATGTGTTCCGCCATCTGCCGACAGAGCAGTTCCGCTCCACCATTTACTTCCCGACCATATCGCTGAACCACAAACGCAATTTTTTTCTTCAACATACTGCCCTTTCTACTGCTCTGCCTGTTTTCCGTCCTCCACGGCCTCCAGCCGCTTCTCCAGGATCTCTACCCGCTCCTGTTGCTCTTTCACATACGCCAGCAGCTGACGCAAACTTTGAGCCAGCAGCTGATTTTCCCGATTCTGATTCTCCACAATGGGAACATAGGCAAAGCGAATCAGCTTCCGAATTACTTTTTTCATCAGACGTACCGGCAGACCGCCCTCCGCCTGGTAATACCACGGCACCTCCGCATGCAGAGAAGCCTCCTGTACCCGACGCTCCAGCTCTTCCAGACGAAATTTTTCCTCTTGACCAAGAGGCAGTTCGTCCTCGCCGTCCACATCCTGGAAACTGAGCATGCTGGCATCATACCCTTTCTCCCGGATTTCCTGACGGATCTCATCCATAATCTTTTCCACATCAATTTTTTCCACGGAATCCACCGTCTTTTTCTCCTCTGCCATCTTACGCGCGTCCTTTCATCATAAACTGCTCCAGGCAAGC
>CAZSAF010000118.1:0-8541 GCA_964604605.1 uncultured Lachnospiraceae bacterium | reverse complement strand
AGCCGAGCACAGTGCTTGAGTGCTTGCACCGGGGTAGTTGATTTCCTTAGCCACCCGGGTGATGCTCTTTAGGGCTGCCACCCGGGTAAAATATTCCAGACCCAGCAGTTCCACGGACATTCTCCTCTCTGTCTGCCGTATCGGTCACGGCGTCTAGTTCCAGTATACCGCAAAAATCCCCCGGCGCAAATCCTACCGCCCGGGGATACGGAGCGGCCCGCCGGCACCATGGCCTACCGTATGGCCACCTTCATCTGCCGCACATAGTCCGCCATTGGCTTCACGCAGTCCGGGCCGTACTGGCCGCAGAGCCGGACAATGGCGCTGCCCACAATCACCCCGTCGGCCCTCCGGGCCATCTGCCGGGCCTGGTCCGGGGTGGAGATGCCAAAGCCCACGGCGCAGGGGATGGAAGAGACTTCCTTGGCCAGCCGGATCATCTCCCCCACATCCGTGGTGATCTGGGAGCGCACCCCGGTGACCCCCAGGGAGGAGACGCAGTAGAGGAAGCCGTGGGCCTCCCGGGCAATCTGCTGAATCCGCTGATGGGAGGTGGGGGCGATCATGGAGATCAAATCTAGCCCCTGGTTCCGGAAGGGCACCTCAAACTCCTCCTTCTCCTCATAGGGGACATCCGGCAGAATCAGCCCGTCCATCCCCAGTTCCGCCGCTGCGGCGGCAAAGCGCTCCGTGCCGTAGGAGAAGATCACGTTGGCGTAGGTCATAAACACCAGGGGGATGGAAGACTGGCGGCGGATCCGCTCCACCATCCGGAAGATCTTGTCGGTGGTCACCCCGCCGGCCAGGGCCCGTCCGTTGGCCTCCTGGATCACCGGCCCCTCGGCGGTGGGATCGGAGAAGGGGATCCCCAGCTCCACCAAATCCGCGCCGACCTCCGCCATGGCCAGCACCAGTTCCTCCGTCACCTCCAGGGAAGGGTCCCCGCAGGTGACAAAGGGGATAAACGCTTTTCCGTTCTGGAATGCCTGCTGTATCTTACTCATAAAGATCCTCCCCTCTGTACCGGGCAATGGCGGCGCAGTCCTTGTCGCCGCGGCCGGAAAGATTGATCACCAGAATTTGGTCCCTGCCCATGGTGGGCGCCAGCTTCCGGGCGTAGGCCACCGCATGGGCGCTCTCAATGGCCGGGATAATCCCCTCCATCCGGGCCAGGTACTCGAAGGCCTCCACCGCCTCGTCATCGGTGACTGCCACATACTGGGCCCGTCCTATGTCATGGAGATGGGCGTGCTCCGGGCCAATGCCGGGGTAGTCCAGGCCGGCGGAGATGGAATACACCGGGGCAATCTGGCCATATTCGTCCTGGCAAAAGTAGGACTTCATACCGTGGAAGATGCCCAGGCGGCCGGTGGCGATGGTGGCGGCGGTGTCCGGGGTGTCCACGCCGCGCCCGGCGGCCTCACAGCCAATAAGCTGCACCTGCGGGTTCGGGATAAAGTGGTAGAAGGCGCCGATGGCATTGGAGCCTCCGCCCACGCAGGCCAGCACCGCGTCCGGCAGTTTCCCCTCTTTCTCCATCAGCTGGTCCCGGATCTCCCGGGAGATTACCGACTGGAAGTCCCGGACAATGGTGGGGAAGGGGTGGGGGCCCATGCAGGAACCCAGCACATAGTGGGTGTCCTCAATCCGGCTGGTCCACTCCCGCATGGTCTCGGAGACTGCGTCCTTCAGGGTTCCGGTGCCGGTGCTCACCGGCCGCACCTTGGCCCCCAGCAGCCGCATCCGATACACGTTCAGCGCCTGGCGCTTGGTGTCCTCCTCGCCCATGAATACCTCGCACTCCATGCCCATGAGGGCGGCGGCGGTGGCGGTGGCCACCCCGTGCTGGCCGGCCCCGGTCTCCGCAATGACCCGGGTCTTGCCCATGCGCTTGGCCAGGAGCACCTGCCCCAGCACGTTGTTGATCTTGTGGGCGCCGGTGTGGTTCAAATCCTCCCGCTTTAGGTAGATTTTGGCCCCGCCCAAATCCTCCGTCATCCGGCCTGCATAGTACAGCCGGGAGGGCCGCCCGGCATAGTCCTGGAGTAGCTGGTTCAGCTCCCTCTGGAAATCCGGGTTCTCCTTGTACCGGTTGTAGGCCTCCTCCAATTCGATTACCGCATTCATCAGCGTCTCCGGCATATACTGGCCGCCGTGAATGCCAAAACGTCCTTTGCTCATCTGTCAAAACTCCTTACCGCGGACACTGCCGCCATAATTTTTGTAGGATCTTTTTTTCCATTGGTTTCCACGCCGCTGCTCATATCCAACGCCCAGGGATGCACCTGGGCCAGGGCTTTGGCTACGTTGTCCGGCCCCAGGCCGCCGGCCAGAAAGAAGGTCCGCTGCAGCCGTCCGGCAATGAGGGACCAGTCAAAGGCCCTGCCGGTGCCGCCGGCGCCGTGGTCCAGCACCAGCACGTCCGCAGAGCTGCTCCGGGCCCGCTCCACATCCGCCTCCGTCCGGATGGAAAAGGCCTGGAACAGGGGCACATCCACCTGCCGGCGCAGCTGCCGGACAAAGTCCTCGGTCTCCTGGCCGTGGAGCTGCACTGCCCGGATGATCCCCCGGTCCACCGCCTCCCGGATGGTTGGAAGAGAAGCGTTTACGAACACCCCCACCGGCAGAATCTGCGGCTTCAGCAGACGGCTCAGGGCCTCCGCCTGGGAGAGGGTCAGGTTCCGGCGGCTCCCCGACACCTGGAGCACAAAGCCACAGTAGTCCGGTCGGGCCGCATTGACCGCCTCCACGTCCTCCCGCCGGGTGAGGCCGCAGATTTTGATGCGGGTCACAGGGCAGCCCCTTCCGGGGGAATGGCCTCCCCGGCTCTGCCGGGATGCCCGGTTCCGGAGGTCTCCGGAAGGGAACCTGCCTCCCCGGCCGGTTCGCTGCCCCGGAGCCGCGCCAGCATGGCTCCCTTGTCCGCCGCCCGCATCAGGGTCTCCCCGATCAGCACCCCGTTGACCCCTGCCTCCCGGAGACGGCGGATCTCCTCCGGCGTGCGGATGCCGCTTTCCGAGAGCAGGGGGACCTCCGGCGGGATGGCCTCCCGGAGCCGGAAGGTGTTCTGCAGGTCCACCTGGAAGGTCCGCAGGTCCCGGTTGTTGACACCCATGAGGGTGGCCCCGCACCGGAGGGCCCGCTCCGCCTCATGTCGGTCATGGACCTCCACCAGGGCGTCCAGCCCCAGCTCCCGGGCCAGCTGCCGGTAGGCGGTAAGCTGGCCGTCGTCCAGGATGGCGCAGATCAAAAGCACCGCCGAGGCCCCCAGGACCCGGGCCTGGTAGATCATGTACTCGTCTACCGTAAAATCCTTACGGAGCACCGGGATGGTCACCGCCCCGGCAATCTCCTGCAGGTAGGCGTCCTGCCCCTGGAACCAGAAAGGCTCCGTGAGGCAGGAAATGCCCTCCGCCCCGGCGGCCTGGTACTCCCGGGCAATGGAGAGATAGGGGAAATCCTCCGCAATCACCCCCTTGGAGGGGGAAGCCTTTTTGACCTCACAGAGAAAGTGGAGCCCCGGTTTCCGGAAGGCTTCCTCCAAGGAGGGCGGGTCCGGTTCCCGGGCCGCCAGCTCCTCCGCCTGCCGCCGCAGGGCGGGGAGGGGAAGCCGCCGCTGTTCCTCCGCCACCCGCAGGCGGGTCCGGTCCGCAATCTGTTCCAAAATGTTCATGAATCCCATCCTTTCTTTCCGCCGTGTCTCCTTGGCGTCCCATGCTGCGGGGAGGAACCGCACCTGCGCCCGGCTGCCTCCCGCATCCGCTCCTTCCACACTTACGCCCGGTTGCTCTCCCGGATAAACTCCTCCAGCTTCCGCCCGGCAGCGCCGGAATCCAGCAGCTGCTCGGCCATCCGGACTCCTGCCTCCAGGGTTTCCGCCTTGCCGGCAATGTACAGGGCAGCCCCGGCGTTGAGGCACACGGCGGAGCGCTTGGGGCCCCGGTCCTCCCCGCTCAGGATACCCAGGGTGATCCGGGCGTTCTCCTCCGGGGTGCCGCCCACCAGCTCCTCCTTGGCGCAGGTGGCATAGCCAAACTGCTCCGGCGTTACGGTGTAGGACTGGAACCAGCCGTCCCGGATCTCACAGATCTTGGTGGGGGCGCTCATAGAAATTTCATCCAGGCTGCCCATGCCGTAGACCACCATGCCCCGGCTCACCCCCAGCTTGGCCATTACCTGGGCCAGGGGCTCCACCAGCGCCTCCTCAAAGACGCCCATAAGCTCCATGTTGGCCCCGGCGGGATTGGACAGGGGCCCCAGGATGTTGAACACGGTGCGGATGCCCAGCTCCCGGCGGATGGGGGCCACATACTTCATGGCAATGTGATAGTTTTGGGCAAACAGGAAGCAGATGCCAATTTCCTTCAGCAGGGCAGCGCTGTGTTCCGGCGGGATGGCAATGTTCACCCCTAGGGCCTCCAGCACATCCGCGGCGCCGCAGCGGGAGGAGGCGGCCCGGTTCCCGTGCTTGGCCACCGGCACGCCGCCGGCGGCAATGACCAGGGAGGCGGTGGTGGAGATGTTGAAGGAGTTGGCTCCGTCCCCGCCGGTGCCCACAATCTCCAGCACGTCCATGTCGTGGAGGAGACGGATACAGTGGGCCCGCATGCCGGCGGCGGAGGCGGTGATTTCGTCAATGGTCTCCCCCTTCATGGACAGGGCGGTCAGGTAGGCGGCTATCTGGACCTGGCTGGCCTGGCCCTCCATAATCTCGTTCATCACCTGCTCCGCTTCCTCGTAGGACAGGTCCTGCTTTTCCGCTAACTTTAAAATGGCTTCTTTGATCATGGCTGAATCCTTCTTTCTTCTATATTAATGATTGGTCTTGCAATTAATGATTGGTCTCGCATTGCTTCACCCGAACATCTTCGGGGCTTCCACCAAAATGCTTCCATTGGACTAGCAGGGACCTGCTGCAGGAAATTCCGGAGGATGACTTTTCCCTCCGGGGTCAGCACCGACTCCGGGTGGAACTGGAGGCCAAAGAGCTTCTGCTCCCGGCTCTCCACCGCCATCAGCTCCCCGTCGTCCGCCCAGGCCACCGACCGCAGGGAGGAGGGGAGAGTGGATTCCTTCACCGCCAGGGAGTGGTAGCGGCCGGCGTTAAAAGGGGAGGGGAGCCCCTGAAACAGAAGGCTACCCGGCTCCGGATACACTGGGGAAACCTTCCCGTGCATCAGGGTTTCCGCGTAGGTGACGGTGGCCCCCAGAGCCTGGCAGATGGTCTGGTGCCCCAGGCAGACGCCTAAAATGGGCAGCCGGCCGGCCAGCTGCCGCACCGCCTCCAGGCAGATACCCGCCTGCTCCGGCCGCCCGGGGCCCGGGGAGAGGATCAGGGCATCCGGGGCCATGGCCTGAATTTCCGGGATGGTCACCGCGTCACTCCGGACCACCCGGAGATCCGGCTCCAGGCTGCCGATGAGCTGATACAGGTTGTATACAAAGCTGTCGTAATTGTCGATGAGCAGAATCATAACCGTCCTCCTTCCGCCGTTTCCAGGGCCTGGACCACGGCCTTAGCCTTGTTGCAGCATTCCTGGTATTCCTTCTCCGGCACGCTGTCCGCCACAATACCGGCGCCGGACTGGACGCAGACCTTTCCGTTTTTCTTGTAGGCCAGCCGGATGGAGATGCAGGTGTCCAAGTTGCCGGTGAAATCCAGGTAGCCGATGGCCCCGCCGTAGATGCCCCGGCGCCGCCCCTCCAGTTCCTGGATGATCTGGCAGGCCCGGAATTTGGGCGCTCCGGAGAGGGTCCCGGCCGGGAGAATGGCATCCACCGCGTCCACTGCATCCTTATCCGGGGCAATCTGCCCGGCCACCGTGGATCCCAGGTGCATCACATGGGAGAACCGCTCTATGGTACAGTACTTTTCCACCTGGACGGTGCCCAGACGGCTAATTTTTCCCAGGTCGTTGCGGCCCAGGTCCACCAGCATGTTGTGCTCCGCCAGTTCCTTGGCATCTGAGAGCAGATCCCGCTCCAGCCGGGCGTCCTCCTCCGGCGTGGCGCCTCTGGATCTGGTACCGGCCAAGGGGAAGGTGTGGAGCACCTTGTCCTCCAGCTTCACCAGTGTCTCCGGGGAGGCTCCCGCCACCTCCATGCCTTCACTGGAAAAATAGAACATGTACGGAGAGGGATTGCTGGTCCGCAGCACCCGGTAGGTGTCAAAGAGGCTTCCCTCCGCCGGTGCCTCCCAGGGGTTGGAGAGAACTACCTGAAAAATATCCCCCTCGCGGATATAGTGCCGGGCCTTTTCTACCATGGAACAGTAGGTCTCCCGGGAAAAACAGGGGCGCAGTGGCTCCCGCAACTGCAGGGGCCGGAAGTCCGCCTGCGCGCCGGAGTTTAAAAGCCGCTCCATCTCATCCAGTTCCCGCTCTGCCTCCCGGTAAGATTCCTCCGGCCGGTCTGTCTGAACCCCGTCCACCAGGAGGAGTTTCTGCCGGTAGTGGTCAAAGACAAGCACCTTGTCAAAGAGCATCAGATCCACATCCCGGAAGTCTGCATCCGGGGGCATGGTCCGGCGCAGCCCCGGCTCCGCGTACTGGATGTACTCGTAGGAGAAGTAGCCCACCAGGCCACCGGTAAAGGGCGGAAGTCCCGGCATGTGGGGACTCTTGAATTTCTGTAAAATCTGCCGGATAGCCTGCCGGGGATGTTCCGTCACCGTGACATCCTCTTGCTTTTCCTCCTCCTCCCGGCCCCTGCGGATCACAAGACGCCCGTCCGTGCAGGTCAGTTCCAGGAGAGGAGAGTAACCCAGGAAGGAATAGCGGCCCCACTGTTCGCTCTGTTCCGCGCTTTCCAGCAAAAAACAGTGGCGGCTGGCGGCCCGGAGGGTCCTCATTACCTGAATGGGGGTGAACCGGTCTGCGTACAGCTCCCGGACAATGGGAATCCGCCGGTACTGGCCGGTGGCGGCCAAGGCTTTCACTTGTTCCAATGTGACCTTCATACTTACCTCCGTTTTCCGCCGCTTGACGTGTCCTCAAAACAGAAAAACCCGTCCCCGGCAGAATGATGAAAATTCTGCCAAGGACGGGTTTGAATCCAATAGTTTCGCATTCAGGTTATGACCCGCGGTGCCACCTTGGTTCACGGATCGCTCCGTGCGCTCTGCGAGATACCAACATATCTCCGGCAACTAACGTATGCCCTACGTCGCAGAATACTCGGCTCACGCCTTTCCCTGCGCCCTCTGCGGTCCATTTAACAGGCTGCCTTTCGATCCGGCTCTCAGCCATCCGGACTCTCTGTGCGCGCATCTCCCGTTTTTATCTCCGCTTCAACGGTTTGGTTATGAAATTTTCTTTATGGTAGCACGCCTTGGAAAACTTGTCAAGAAAAAAATGTAAAATTCTTTTTCTCCTAGTTTTTTCTCTAAGAATTCTCTAAGCATTTTGACTTTCCATCTCCGGAATTTCCTCTTGTGGAAAAAGAGAATTTTAGGTATTCTAATATACTAAAGAAAGCATACAAAAACAATTTATTACAAAAGGGAGGATGTTCCATGGCACTTCATGTGGTCAACGAGGCGCGCCGGTGCCTCAACTGTAAGAAACCCCGCTGCCGGGAGGGCTGCCCCATCAGCACCCCCATCCCGGACATGATCCAACTGTTCTTAAACGGGCACATTAACGAGGCCGGGGAGATGCTGTTCCGGAATAACCCCCTGTCGGTGGTCTGCTCCCTGGTCTGCAACCACGAGGCCCAGTGCGAGGGCCACTGCGTGTTGGGGAAAAAGGGCCAGCCGGTCCACATCAGCAGTATTGAAAACTATATTTCCTCCAACTATTTTGACAAGCTCCGTCCCCAGCCGGCCCCTTCCAACGGTATGCGGGCCGCCATCATCGGCTCCGGCCCGGCGGGGATTACCATTGCGGTACTGCTGGCCCAGCGGGGGTACGGGGTGACGGTCTTTGAGGGAAAGGAAAAGATCGGCGGGGTGCTGCGGTACGGCATCCCCAATTTCCGCCTTCCCAAGACCATCCTGGACCAATATAAGGAGGCGCTGACGGCCATGGGCGTTCGAATCCGGCCCAACACCAATATCGGCAGTGCCATCGGCGTGGACAACCTGTTCCGGGACGGCTACAAGGCGGTGTTCATTGGGACCGGCGTCTGGAAGCCCAACACCCTGGGGATCAAAGGGGAGAGCCTGGGGAACGTCCACTACGCCATCGACTACCTGTGCAACCCGGACGTGTACGACCTGGGCCAGCGGGTCAACGTCATTGGCGTGGGCAACGCTGCCATGGACACAGCCCGGACGGCCCTGCGGGAGGGGGCAGTGCAGGTGACGGCCTTTGCCCGCAGCGACCATGTGTCTGCCAGCCCCCTGGAGCGGGAGTACGCCCAGATTGACGGGGTGCAGTTTGAATACTTCAAAGCGCCGGTGGAGTTGACAGAGGAGGGCTGTATTTTCCAGGACACGGTGCGGCGGGAGGACGGCACCCTGGAGCGGGTCCCCGGCACGGAAAAGCTCTATCCGGCGGACTCCACCATCATCTCCGTCAGCCAGGGCCCCCGGAATGTGAT
>CAZSAF010000117.1:0-8613 GCA_964604605.1 uncultured Lachnospiraceae bacterium | reverse complement strand
GATATAGTAGGCCCGGTTGGGCTCCGTTCCCACGTGGAGCATTGCAGGGTCTTCGTAATAGCGGGGCAGCTTCATCACAGATTACCTCCAAACAGAACATTTTCAGGGGACCGCCCGGATGCCGGATCCGGCCTCCGGGACTGTCATCTGAGAACATTATAGAGCCTGGGCCGCCGGTTGTAAACCGGAAAAGGGAACCCGGCCGGGTCCCCTATTCGTCCATCAGTTTCTGTTCGATGGCTTTCTGATCTTCTTTGGATAATCCGATCGCCCGAAGATATCCATCAATATCCCCATAGCAATCCAGAATATATTGATAGGGCCTTAAGATACTCTCCACCTTCGATCCCAGCATTTCCATCCAGCTCTCGTCCAAATGGGCACGAATCTCCGGTTTCTGGATCAGATAGTAGAATGTTTGCTGGTAATTAGCCAGGACATCTGCCTGCGGGACATGCGCCATCATCATCAGCAGCATCGCAATCACCCCGGTCCGGTCCTTCCCGGCGGAGCAGTGGAACAGAACGCCCCCCTGCGCATGGGCAATGGTTTCCAGGACCCGTCTGGTCAAATCATGATCCTGGACAAGGCCGACATAAATATCCGCTAACGTCATCTTTTGGGCTGCTTCCATTGCGTCTTCCATGCGGATTGTGGTCGCATCTGCCCCCATCTCCCGCATGGAGTCGGTCACATAGGGAAGGGACAAGGTACAGAAGCGGTTATCCTGTAAAGTAGCGTCCGGGCTCATGGCCGCTTCCTGTTCAAAGCGCAGATCCACAATGGTCCGTAAGCCATACGCATACAGACGGTCCAAATCCCGGGAACTCAGCTGGCTAATATCGTCACTGCGCATCAGCCGGTGGAATTGCGTATACCCCCCGGAGCAGGGATATCCGCCCAACTCCCGGTAATTGTACGCGCCCTCCAGCGGAAGATGGCGGTAGTCCCCTGCCGGCCCCACAAGCCGGTCATGCAGCGAAAGGATCTGGCCTTCGGTAAGGCCGCATGCTTTCAAATAGCTTTCGATGTTTCCATAACGGTCCACGACCATTTCATAAGCAGCTTTCAGACAAGCCGGATCCGTATGAAGGTCCTCCAAAGACATCCCTTCCGGGAGGAACGCCAACAGCCGCTCATCTCTTGAGGTATAAGTGGAAGTAACCAGATAATCGTTGATGATGTCGCTGAAATCCACATGGGCAGTCATCAGCAACAGCATGCTCATGATTCCGGTCCGGTCCTGGCCCCCCGTACAGTGGAACAGGATGGTTCCTTCCTTTTGCAATACGATTTCAAAAAAAGCTTTTACCAGATCCAGCCGCAGGACCATCCGGGCGTAGCTGGAAGCAAAATTATCTGCTTCAAAACTGCTGTGGATGGCGTTTTCATACATCAGCTCCGACATCAAAGGGCAGTGGAAATAAGCAAACCCGGCCTGCTGGATCGCCGTGTCCGGCGCATCGTCAATCTCTTTCTGGCTGCGCAGGTCGATGACAGTGGTCACGCCATATTCTTTCAAGGTCCGGATGTCCTTTTCCGTCAAGCCATCCAGGCGGTCGGAACGCAGGAACCGGCCATACTGTGTCATCTGCCTCCCCTGTTCACAGGGATAGCCGCCCAACTCCCGGGTATTATAAGTCCCCTCCAGGGAGAGGCGTTGTATACTATTTTTCATGGATACGCTCCTTTAACTTTCCCACCGACAGTTCAACGATGATCAAGGTAATCAGAATCACCAAGATAATCGTTGAGATGCCGGAGTAATTAAATTTCATAATCTGCCGGTTCAGCAGGTTCCCCACTCCGGAAATCCCCAGCACACCCAGGGAGATGGACGTAGCAATATTCGTCTCAATGGTCAGGGCAATCCAAGTCAACAAACCGGGCAATGTGTCATTGGCTACCCCCTGGATCACCACATTAATCCAGCGGGCCCCCACCGAACGCAAGGCTTCTATACGGCCATACCCGTTCTCCTCAAAAACGCTGCAGAACGCTTTCGTCAGGAAGCCCACACTCATGATCACCAGGCCCAGCAGCGCGCCGCTGTTGCCGAAACCGACGGAAGCCACCACCATCAGGATCCAGACCAGGCTGGGGATGGCGCGGATCACCGCCACGGCCCCTTTAATCAGCCGGCTGAGCCCGTGGCGCGGGGACAGATTGGAAGCCCCGAACGCCGCTAATATAAAGGAAATGACCATTCCAATCACCAGCGCAAATAAAGCTAAGGTAATCGAAACAAAAAGCTGGTAGAGGATATCCGGCAGCATGGACAGGTCCAAATGCATCATACGGCCGACAATTTCCGGCACATTTTTGAGGCGCTCGGCAAATTTAGCAAAATCCAGATCCAGGTAGATACAGCTGAAAACAAAGAGAAGGATGAGCGCCGCACCGCCAGCCAGATAGCGCAGGCCATATCCCCGCGGATGAATACGATATTTCTTCATGTTAATGGATCCTTTCTCTTATCTTGTTGGTCAGCATTTCACTCAATAGCACCGTGGCGATAACGATCAGGATAATCCCAAAGGCTGTCTCATAGCGAAAGAGCTTGATGTTCGTCTGAATCAGGACACCGACCCCACCGGCGCCCACCATTCCCAGGATGGTGGAAGAACGGATATTTAACTCAAAACAGTACAGCGTCCAGTTGATAAAGGAAGGCTTGAACAGGACCAGGGTCCCATGCCATAACACCTGCAGGGGGCTGGCGCCGCAGGCTTTTAAAGCCTCCAGATTCTTCCGGTCCAACTCATTGATGGAGTCCGCGTAGCTGCGGGACAAGAATCCGATGGTGGCAAGCACCAGGGCAATCAAACCCACCAGTTCCCCTACGCCAAAGGCATAGACCAGCAAACTGGCCCAGATCATCACCGGGATGTTCCGGAAAAAAGAGACAATCCCCCGGAAAACCACCCGCACCGGTTTAAAGGGATTGACCAGTTCGGACATCATCAGGCCGAAAAACATGGCAAAACAGGTGGAGATATACGTTGCCACAATGGCAAAAAAGAGCGTATCCAGGACAGAGGGCAAAAACTCTTTCCAGTCCGCGAAACTGGGCGGCAAAAAATTGGTGGCAAAAAAGCGGATAAAATCCGGGAAGGAAAGAACCAGTTCCCCCGGCGAAATTTCCAGATACCAGCAGGAAAAAGCCACCAGCAGTGCACAAACCGCAAAGACCGCAAACCCAATCTGATGGCTTCTTTTCAGAGATTTAAGCATAGGTAACCTCCGAAGCGGATTGGAGAGTCATCTGGTCTTCTTTTCCCTTATAAATATCCGCGATCAAGGAATCGCTCAGTCTCTCCGGCCGGCCATCATATACCAGACGGCCCCCTTTGATCCCAATGATGCGGGTCGCATACTCTTTCGCGAAATCCACCTGGTGCAGGTTGACGATACAGGTTAAACCGTACTGTTTCGTCAAATTGGCCAGGGTGTCCATGACAATCTTGGCCGACTCCGGATCCAGGGACGCAATCGGTTCATCTGCCAGCAACAGTTTGGGATTCTGGATGACCGCGCGGCAAATGCCCACACGCTGCTGCTGCCCCCCGGACAACGCATCCGCCCGTTTGTCCATCTGGTCTTTCAGGCCGACTTCCTCCAGCAATTCCATGGCCCGGGCAATATCTTTCTGCGAATAACGGCCGAAAATCGAATCAAATGCGCTCATCTGGCCCAGGCGGCCGAACAAGACATTCTTGATCACCGAAGTCCTGCCAATCAGGTTATAGTTCTGGAAGACCATTCCGATGCGGGCCTGCTGCAGGCGCAAAGCCCTTCCTTTGAGTTTTTCCAGGTGAACCCCTTCCATGACAATCTCCCCCTCACTGGGTTCGATCATATGGTTGATGCAGCGGATAAACGTACTTTTCCCCGCACCGCTGGGCCCAATTACTACCACAAATTCCCCCGTTTGAAAAGATGCCGAAACATCTTTTAAAGCAAAGGACTTCCCATCATACGATTTGCTTAAATGTAAAATCTGCAACAATTCACTCATTTTACTCTTCCCCAATCTCCAGATGCAGCAATTCCATCACCTGTCTTGCCGGTTCATAGTCCGCCTCGCTGGCTTCGCCAAAACGCATATCCGCACTGCCCAAAGCCACCTCGAAGAATTCCGCGTTATCATAGCCCAGCAGGAACTCCTTAAATTTATCTTTCAGGTCCTGCGGCAGGTCACCGGCAACCACATAAGCAGGGTTCGGGATGATCTCCGTCTGATCAATGACCTTCACATCGCCTTCTTCAATCTGTCCGGCTTCGATCATCATGTCCACCACCTGCTTGGTCACGCAGGCCGCGTCATAGTCCCCCATGGCCACGCCCATCAGAGAGGTGTTATGGCCGCCGCTGAACGCTACGGTATCAAAGAAATAGCCGGAATTTTCCATTTGATCCGGATCCAGGTCCAATTTCTGAACCAGATGGGCCTTGGGATACAGATAACCGCTGGAGCTTGCCTGATCCACAAAGGCAAAGGTCTTTCCTCTCAAATCTTCCAGGGAATTGATCTCATCATTGTCCCCCTGGGTGATAAAGACGGAGCGATATTCATAGGCCATTTGGGCGGACGCTACCAATTCGGCATTGGCTTTTTCTTTGGTCTGGAAATAGCTCATGGGAGAAACCATGGATGCCTGTACATTCCCAGCCGCCATCCCCTCGATCATGGCCGTATAATCCGAAGCGGAATAGATTTCCACTGGAATCCCCAAAGCCGCTTCCATGTCTTTTGCGAACTGTTCGTTCATGGCATCCGCGTCCGGATTATTTTCATCAATGGATGTGGTAACAACAAACGTCTCCGGCCACCCCTCCGGGCGGTCACTGTCTGTGCTGCCGGAGCACCCAACCGCGCCTAAACACAATACCATAGCCAAACTTACCAGAACTTTCTTGATTCTCATTTTTTATTTCCTCCTTCAAAGTTCGGCATTATTCTATGGGAGGGGCGTAAAATGTTACACAGTGTAAAAGTAAAGTTTAGATGAAAAATTTAACACTATGTAAAATTTTCATTTTTGATTCACACAGGTCGCCGCCTTATGTTATACTATAGCCACGGAGGCGATCGCTATGGAGAGCAAAAGGAACTACGAGCAGCATTACACAAAACAGCTCGAACGGATCATGGAGACCACGGTAGAACTGGCATTGGAGGAAGGGATTGACGCACTCAACATCAGCAGTATTGCCAAAGCCTGCAACCTTTCCCGCCCCACGATCTACCGGTACTTTAAAACGAAAGAAGACATCCTCTGGGGCATTTTCTTTCAGGAAGCACACAAAATGGAGCGGCATATTGCAGCCCGTTTTTCCAAGGACGATACCCTCTATTTGCGCGCATCCAAGGTGGCCCAGGGGATGATTGAGTTTCAGCTGGAAAATGAAAATTCCATCATATATAACGATATTTTTCTTTCTTTATATATCAAAGCCAGTGAAGACATCAGCTTTGACTGGAGAAATTTGGAAACCAATATCTATGGCTTTAAACCAGGCCATACCATCATCCACCTTTTTCATGATATTATTGACCTCGACCAAGCTCCTGAATTGAAAAAGACACTTGTTTCTTTTATATATGCCGCCTCCTATCTGACGCAGGCAATGCTGCCTCAGGATGATGCCCTGCACATCAAGTATCAGATGAGTTCGAAAGAAATGCTCAACAAGCAAATCAATTGGCTTATGGAAGGATTGGGGAGAGAACTGGAGAAGCAGGGATATCCCGCAGACCGTTCCTTTTCCCCGTTTCATATTAACCCCACCGTCCCATAAGCCTTTTGTGTCTGTGAAACAAAATTCCGGCCCTTTCGTCTCGGTGATACAAGCTCCGGGCAAGTCGGCGTCCAGAAGTTCCTTTACCCAATCACAGGCGATAATATTCGGGCCATTCTTCTCACCCATGATTTTCGCGCCTTTTCTCTTTTACTCATTTTCCACGTCATTTTCCAAAGTCTTCAGGATCTTTGCGGGCACTCCGCCCACCACGCAGTTATCCGGAACATCCTTTGTCACCACAGCCCCGGCGGCAACCACAACATTATTGCCGATTGTCACTCCGGGCAATATCGTACAGTTCCCGCCGATCCAGACATCCCGGCCTATGGTAACCGCCTTTGCCTGGCCGATATGCTTGCGCCTTTTTGCGGGAGAGAGGGGATGGTTCACTGTGATGATTGACGTATTGGGGCCGATCATTACATAGTCGCCGATATGGACCGGAGCAATATCCAGGATCGTCACGTTATAGTTGGCAAGAAAATTTTCTCCCACATGGATGTTCTTCCCGTTGTCACAGTTGAACATCGGTAGCACCGTCGGGTTTTTCCCGACACTTCCAAACAATTCCCGTATTGCTTCTTCACGCGCAGCATCTTCCGTAACAGGAAGCGCATTGAGTTTTGCGCATCCGGCGATTGCGTGTAGCTTTCTGGCATTAACAGCCTCATCCCAAAAATCATACTCCAATCCGGCATCGAGCTTTTCCACTTCTGTCATCGATCGTCCTCCTTATCCTATCATCATTTCCAGCTGCTTTTTCGTTGCCTGCGGCAGCAGATTGCGGAAATACCCGCAGAGACGCTCCCGCGACTCGGATGGCTCCCGGTCATATATATGGCGGATAAAATCGTCGCCAAAATATTGCTCCGGTGTCGCGTACCGCGCCAGTCCCCAGCCATAGGGATTCCCCAGCCGATCTTGGGCGTAGACAAAGTCGATGGTCGTCACATATCCCAGCATTTGCAGCCGGCTGACGATCCCGTCAAATACCCCGCGCTTGGGGATCCCCGTCTGTCTCCGCCATTCTCTGGAAAGCAAAGGGCCGTTCTCCGCAAGAACATCGTACACCAGTTTATCCGGATACTTTGCCAGGCCATCGTCATAACGGGCATCCAAATCATAGCCATCCCGGCGGTAGTTGGCAAAATCCAGGAACCATTCTCTGGTGATAAACCCTGCCTTTCCGCGAAAGAATTTCCCATAAGCGCAGCCTGTTTCCCGGATCACCGGCCCCTTCCACTCCCACGGGCCCTCCACGCCGTCCGCAAACCACAGCTCCGGCGGGGTGTGTTCCTCCACGGAAAACCCCGGGATCCGGTTTTTCAGTAAGGGCAAAAACCCATAGTGCTGCACCAGCCGCGCCAGATCGGACGCGGAGCGGATTTCAAATTCCTCGCAGATACATGATCCGATCTCCTGTGCGCCGCCGGTTACAACAGCGGCCTTTTCCTGGAATCTCATACCGTTTCCTCCGTTTTAAGCATGTGTGGTCCGACAGGATGGTGTTTCCGAAAAAATCCTCTTGTGCTGCCGCAAATAGACCGCCACCAGAAAGGATGTCATAATCGTCCAGCTCAGCGGTTCCGTGATGCTGGTGCCCAGGTAGCCATACGCAGGGATCAGAATTGCCGCACCTACGGCTTTCATAACCAGTTCCACGCAGCTTGACGCCACCGGAGCGGCTTTATATCCTATCGACTGCATGGCGGTGCGCAGGCAGAGCAGAATGCCCAGGATCGGAAAAAACGGGAAACTGACTCGCATGGCAAGCACACCATGGACAATAATGCTTTCGTTTTGGGTGCCGGTGATCAGCCGGATCAGCGGCTCGCCGATCAGATAGACAATGGCGCATGCGATCACACCCCAGAGCACTTCCAGCCCCATGACCTTCCCAAGCGTTGTTTGGATGCGCCGGTACTTCCTGACGCCCCAGTTCTGCGAGACAAACGTAGAGGCGGCGGTGGCAATGGTGCCCAGCGACTACATAAAGGCTTCAATAATTTTGCGCGCCGCGGCGTAGGCGGCGATGGCAGTTTCCCCCAGAATATTGTTGGCCCGCTGGAAAATCAGCGTACCCAAATTCACCACACACATCATCATGGCCATAGCGATTCCGGAAGACAAAAGCTGCGGCCACAGCGTTCGGGAGGCAGATACATCGCCTTTCTGAGGCAAAATCGCGCAGTACTTCCGTATCAGAACCAAGCCGCATAGCAGAGCGGACAGCCCCTGGGCCAGCACCGTTCCCAATGCTGTCCCAATGACCCCCAGCTTTAGCACAAGGATCAAAAGCAGGTCCAGCAGAACGTTCACAACGCTTGAAACAATCAAGATGTACAAGGGCGTCCGGCTGTTTCCCACCGCACGCAAGATGCTGGCAAACATATTGTAGCAGACCGTGGTAAAAGCCCGGCGCAAAGAATCAGCATATAGGAATACGACTGGCCGAAAATTTCCGCCGACGTATTCATGAACCAGAGCAGGGGTTGCAAAAGCAGCAGCGACACCGCTGTGACCAGAACCGTCATGCCACCGTTGAGGACGGCCGTGCCAGCAATGGACTGGCGCAGCTTTTCCATGTCTCTGGCGCCGAACGCCTGGGTAACCAGGATCGCATAGCCACTGTTCATGCTGATCGTCAAACTCATCAGCAGACTGTACAGGGATGACGCGGCCCCGATGGCGGAAATTGCGCTGTCTCCCACGAAACACCCCATCTCCAACCTGTATCGGAAAGACGCGGCTACTGATCAGAATGGTGTCATTGATCCCAAAGAGCGTGACACCAATGATACCAATGAC
>CAZSAF010000116.1:0-8711 GCA_964604605.1 uncultured Lachnospiraceae bacterium | reverse complement strand
CCCCCGCACCACCCGGGTAAAGCGCCCTACGTTGGAAAGGCCAATGGAGATTACAGCGTTAAAGAGACCTGGCCCCAGGATGGCCGCAATAGCAATGGCCAACAGGGTGGCCGGAATCGCCAGTACAATATCAATGCACCGCATGATAATATTGTCCACTTTTCCTCCGTAGAAACCGGCAATGCAGCCCAGAACCCCTCCCAGGCTGGAGGAGACGCATACGGACACCAAGCCCACCATCAGGGAGGAACGGGCTCCGTAGATCACCCGGCTCAGAATATCCCGGCCGTAATTGTCCGTTCCAAAGGGATGGGATAAGCTGGGAAACTGAAAGGCAATATTGGTATTCTGCTCGTCGTAATGGTACGGAGCAAGGAGCGGCGCAAAAACGGCCAGCACAATAATCAAGAGAACCAGAAACAGGCCAAACATGGCCAGCTTATTCCGCCGCATCCGGGACCAGGCGTCCACCCACAAACTCTTCTTTTTGACAATTTCTTCTTCCTCCATAACCGGTGCAGATGCCATTGGATTCATGCGGACACCTCCTTTTTCTGGAATTTCACTCTCTTTCCGCCGCCATACTGGGAACGGATCCGAGGATCCACAAAGGCATATAGAATATCTACCAACAGATTCACCAAAGAAAAGGTAACCGCAATCACCAGCACACCTCCCATTACTGCCGGGTAATCCCGGAAAGAGATGGCATCCACCAGGTAGCTGCCCAGCCCCGGAATGGAAAAGATCATTTCTACCACCATGGCACCTCCCAGCTGGATCCCCACCCGCAGGCCGGCTACCGTAATCACCGGGATCAGAGAATTTTTCAGCGCATGGTGATAGATGACGTTCTTACGAGGTACTCCCTTGGCCTCCGCCGTGCGGATGTAATCCTGACGGATCACCTCCAGCATACTGGAACGGGTAGTTCTCATAATGGCCGCCGCACCGTTTACCCCCACCGTCAGAGCCGGCAGCACCCAATAGCGTGGGCCATACCAGCCGGTGGCTGGCAAAATCTGCAGATGCAGGGCAAAGACTTGGGACAGCAGAAGGCCAATCCAGAAGGCCGGCATGGAAATACCAATCATGCCCACCACCGTCACCACCTTGTCCACAATCTTTCCTTTGTTGACCGCAGAGGCCACTCCCAGAAGAATTCCCAACACAATAGAAACGGAAATCCCCACCAGCGTCAGCTGCATGGTGGTGGGGAATCGGCGCATCACCTCCTGGAGGACCGGACGGCCGCTGGTATAGGACTCGCCCAGGTCTCCGTGGAGCATATCGATCAGATAGTTCACGTACTGAACCACCACCGGATCATTGAGGCCCAGCTCCTCCCGCTTGGCCTCCAGCTCCTCCGGTGTGGCATCGTCCCCCAAAATGGATCGGGCCGGGTCTCCCGGCGTCACCTGCAGCATGGCAAACACGATGACCGTCACACCCAGCAGCACCGGAATCATCATCAATAGACGCTTGAAAATGTATTTGTACACGCGCTACACCTCTTTCTCTTCTTCCATTCCCAGATCCTTCCGGAGGATCCGCAAATCCTCTATGCGAATCTGATGGGTTCTGCCTACCGACACAAACGTTCCGTCTGATCCAAATGCTTCCGCTCCAATCCGGGACAGAGTTCCCAGAGGGCCAGCGGATATGGATACCACCGGGATCGAGATCTCGCTTTCCTTGGCTTTTCGGACGGCATGTCCCAAGCGCCATATATCGTCGTAACTCTGGGCCACGAAGGATACCTTACAGACATCGGCCCCCCGCTCTACCTCCTGCCTCAGCTTCCCGATAATCTCTTTCTCTTCGGGAGTTTTTTCCAGATCATGGTAAGAAATCATCAACGCTGTACCATTATCCTGGCATAGCTGGCGAATTTCCGTATGAAAATCTGCCCCATACCGCAGTTCCACATCCACCATATCCGCTAACCGGCTCTGGATAACGCAGCGGAGAATTTCTTTCTTTTTCTCCGGCTCAATTGCCCGAACGCCGTTTTCTTCTACATGGCGGGGAGTCACCAGAATGGCACTGTTTCCCGCTATTTTGCGCAGCAGCGCCAGCGCCTCCTCCACCTTTCCACAGTCCTCCACCTCCTCAAAATAATCGGCTCTCCACTCCAGAATGTCCGGTCGGCAGTTCAGCGCCTCTCCGGTCATCTCCTGCAGTTCCCGTAGGTTCCGGGGTATCAGAGGAAGAATCAATGCTGGTTTTCCGGATCCCAGGACAACATCCCGCAGCTTCATTTTCCGTCTGTTTTCATTTTTCGTCGTCATTTTCATACTCCTCCTCGAAAATCATTAAAATAATATTTTTTACTGATTAAAACATAACATTTTCTCCATTTTCTGTCTAATATATAATATCTGTAATTTCAATAGGTAATCACCTATGGATTTTTTTAAGATTATCTGTTATATTGGAATTCTAAGATACCTTTGAACTGGACATGCCGGGAGGGGGAGTTTCTATGAATATTCGCCATCTAAAAATTTTTCTGGCGGTAGTGGACAACAAGACCATGAACGCAGCCGCCAAGGTTCTGAACATTGCGCAGCCCTCCATCAGCCAGGCAATCCAGGAAATGGAGCACTACTATGGCGTCAAACTTTTTGACCGGCTAAACCGCCATCTGTATCTGACGCCGGTGGGGGCCCAACTGCTCTCCTTTGCACGCTATATTGTCTCCAATTTTAACGACATGGAAGTTTTTCTGAAAAACTCCGCCCAGAACCCCATACTGCGAATTGGCTCCACCGCCACCTTCAGTACCTGCTTTCTCAGCAACATTGCAGCGCAGATGCAGGCCCTGCACCCGAATATCTCCATGGATATGGTAGTGACCAACACTGCTACGGTGGGAGAAAAGCTTTTATCCAGCCAGCTGGATCTGGGGATTGTAGAAGGATTGATCGATAACCCGGATATTCTGCGGGTACACCTGTTGACCGATCATGTGATTCTCGTCTGCAGCCGCACGCATCCCTTTTATGGAAGGCGGATTCAATTTTGTGATCTGGATGGCCAGGACTTCATCTCTCGGGAAGAAACCAGTTATCTGCGCAATCGCTTTGACACCATGGCCCGGAAGCGCGACATCTCCTATCGGGAAGCCTGGCGCTGCTCCGGATCTGAGGCCATCAAGGCGGCGGTGGCCGCTGGCCAGGGAATCGCCGTGCTCTCAGCGGTAGCGGTAAAGGAAGAATTGGAGAAGGGGCTTTTTTATGCCATCCCCGTTAGCGACGCGAATTTTGACCGGGAAGTAACCCTGGTGTACCACAAGAACAAATTTTTGTCCCCTGCCCTGAATACGTTTATCCAGGTCTGCCGGGATTATCTGCAGGAAGCGTTGCAGAATGAGGATGGGCAAAAGGGATATATTCTTCCCTGATCCCGAAAAGAGATATGCTCCGAGCCATCAAAAAAGCCATCCGGTTCAGCAATCCCGCAAACCGAATGGCTTTTCCTATCTTTTCACTCAAAACACCACCATCAGCCCCACCAGAATCACGCAGCTGATGATGAAGGACAGGGAGGTGGTAAAGCTGGCCAGCTCCACATCCCCGCCCAGCCGCTCCACAAACACGCTGGAGATGCTGGGTACCGGCGCAAACACGCACATGACCATCACCTGCCGCACGGTCTCATCAAAGGGCAGCAGGAAGTAAAAGATCAGGGCGAAGACCAGGCCGCAGAAATATTTGCGTCCCAGCACGGCCAGGGCCGTGCCCAGATAACGGCGGTCAAAACGGATTTCAAACATCAGCCCAATCATAAACATGGAGACAAAGGCGTTGGCGTTGCCGGTGGGCTCCACCATGGTCACCAGCGCCGCCGGCGGGCGAATTCCCAGCAGAGCCAGCAGCACCAGGGTCAGATAGATGGGAATGGTCACGGAGCACAGCAGTGCCATCAGTACATCTCCCACCGTCAGCTTCTTGCTGCCCGGCGCCTTAATGACGCTGGAGGTAAAAATGTAGCTGCCGCCCACCGACATCATGGAATTTCCCGAGTCAAACAGGGATGCCAGGGCCAGGCCGGAGCCGCCCAGCATCTGCTGCACAAAGGGGATCAGGAAATTTCCCAGATTGAAGCCGGCGGCGCAGAGCATCTTCAGCGAGCGCAGCCGGTAATCCTTCCGGTCATGGACCGTGGTGGCCAGCGTAAAAAACAGGGTCGCCCAGTTGGCCAGAAAGGCCAGAGGGATCAGACTCAGCAGCGAGTAGTCCAGCCGGAAATCCCCAAAAGAGGCAATGACTGCCGCCGGCAGTGTAATATTCAGCGTAATCTTCGCCAGAATCTGGTAATCCCGCACGCCAAAAAAGCGCTTTTTCTTCAGTACATATCCCAGTGCCACCGGCGCCAGGAGAGAGAGCAAGCTCCAGAGAATATCCATAATATTTGACGCTCCCTTTCTCAGCCTTCTATACGATAGCACGGTTTTAGTAGCAAGTCAATCACTTTTCCCATTCTCTAGGAATCCATCTCCGCCGCTTCCGCCGCAGCTAAAAAGGAATCCACGATTTCTGTCCCCAATTCCTGGCGCAGAAGATCCAACGCTGTTTCATTCGCCGCCCGCAGCTGTTCTCGGAACTCCTCCGAAGGCGAGAGAATCTCCATGCCATATTCCTGGGACAGCTGAAGCAGTTGGCCGGCCTCCTCCTCCGGAACACGACGCAGTTCCTCTTCCCGCAGAGTCTGCAGAAAGCGGTTCAAAAGCTCCTTGTGCTCCTCCGAAAGCCGGGCATACTGTTCCCCGTTCATCACATAGTTAGTCACCATCGGCGCGTGATTGGTCAAAACCAGATACCGCTGCACCTCGTACAGCCGGCTGGAAATCAGAATATATACGGGGTTTTCCTGGGCCTCCGCAGTTCCCTGCTGCAGCGCAAAGTACAGCTCGTTAAAGGGAAGGGGCAGCGGCACAGCGCCCAGGGCAGACCAGTACGCCGTCTGATACGGGGATTCCATGGTACGGATATACAAATCCTGAAAATCATCCAGGGAATCCACCAGACGGTTGCTGCTCAGCTGGCGAAAAGACACCGCATAGCTCTCCAAAAGTTGCAGGCCAGCTTCCTGATAGTATTCCTGAAAAACCGCCAGGCCGCCATCCTCCATCATTCGGTTATAGTGTTCCACACTGGAAAAAATCCCCGGCAGATCCAGCAGCGCAGCCTCCGGTACCGCCAAAATCTGATAGGATGGGGCGCTGTTAATGATATTCAACGTCCCCAGCTGTACGCCCTGGATCAAATCCAGGTCATCTCCCAAGCGTCCTCGGTCATATAACTCCACTGTCAGAGTCCCCTCTGACCACTCCTCCAGGAGCTGGCCGCATTCTTCAAAAATCTCGCCCCGGAGGACTCCGGTCCAGTCCCCGGAAACCGCCACCACCAGGCGCACCCGCTCCGGATCCTGGCCGGATGTGTGCTGGGAGGATATACCTTCCTCCTGAACAACGGATTGACTGGCGTCCTGTCCTGCCAGAGTGGACACCTCCGACACCTCTTGAGAGGCACAGCCCGCCAGCAAGAGCAGCGCAGCGCTAAGGCTGATCATGCGTTTTCTCATGTTTTCCCTCTCTTGCAATACTCCCGGTACTGGCCCGGGGTGAATCCTGTATATTTTTTAAATACCCTGCTGAAACTCTGGGCAGAATTGAATCCGCAGCGAAATCCAACCTCTGCCGCGCTGTCTGTGGATTCCCGCAGGAATTTTTGTGCCTGCTCCACCCGGAACGAATTCAAATAGGATGAGAAGCCCCCTTTGACCGTTTCCGCAAAGATGCCGCTGAGGTAAGGAGTCGAAATGCCAATGGCCTCACTGACCTGGTTTAAGGACAGATTCCCGTCCCAAAACTGATTCGCTATGTACTCCTTGGCCGCTTTCACATATTGGTAGCTCTTTTTCTTTCCCCGCGCCTGTATTTCACGGATGGCGTCCCGGTAAAAGGCGTTCATATACCGCCCCATCTCCTCTGCGGAGGACAGACAACGCAGTTCCTCCGGAGCCCTGGAAAAGCGCCCATTCTTTTCCTCATCGTCCAGCACATGGCATTCGGCAAGCTTCTCCAGCATTCCCTCCAGGATCAGCTCATAATAGGGAAGGCAGACGCCCGGCTCCTCCCCCTCTCCGATCTCCTTTACCAGATTTTCCGCTGCCCGCTCCGCTTCTGCCCGTCCGCTCTTTTCCGTTATTTCCGCCAGCTGCCTCCCACGCTCCCGGTAATACCGGGGACCAAACTCCAGAAGGCTCTCCGCCTCCGGACTCTCCTCCACATACCGCCGGTATCGAATCTCCGCCACCGCCTCCTGGAAAGAATCCGCCAGCGAAAGAATCTCATTGTATACCTTGCCTTTTCCAAACAGGACCCGGTAAGGAAGGCTTTTCGTCTGTCGCTCCACCTCCCCCGTCATCTCCCTGGCCCAGTGTTTTACCCGGAGCACTGACATTTCCGATGGCAGGCAGACAACGACTGCCAGAACACCTTTCTCCATAAAGAACGGAAACAGAGTTTCCTCCTGCCGAGGAAGTTCGTTGAGAATGCGCAGTACGCTCCGCTGATACAGGCGGTTCTCCACCAGCGTCAGCTCCCGGTCCTCCGGAAGAATCAATATGCCGGCCAGCGCCAGATACCGTCCGGTCAAAAGCCCGGACATACCGATTCCCTCCAGAGTCTGTTCAGCCTGCTCTTTGGAAATCTCCTGATGGTTCAGAATGTTCCGAAACAGCTGCTCCACAATATCCCGGGAAACGGATTCCATCAGCTGCCGGTATTGGGCATTTTGTCCCTGCAGTTCCGAATTTTCCCCCTGCAGCGCCTCATAGGCCATCGTCAGGTAGTCCGTCTCACTCTTAATATTTTCATTTCCCTCCCCGTGGAGAGCCGCATGCTGTCCGGATGTAATCCGCATCAGACGATTGATGGGCTGGTAGACGCTCCGCGTAATATATAGGGAAAACAGCTGGCTGATTGCCACATACAGCAGAAAAAAAGGCAGTGCCATTCCCAGAGCGGACAGTGGATTTTGCGAGAGGCCGGACTGCTGGACTCCCATCAGGTAAATCCAGCCGGACACCGAGGCCGTGTACCGGTACCATTCCGCATTGATGCCATCCTCCAAGGACGTCAGTTCCTCCAACGTCCAGTCATCCCCGTTGCCAAACAGATTGCGCCCGTCCGCGTCAAACACCTGAATTTCCCCGGCCACGCCTTCCGCCTGGAGCTGCGTCTGCAGCTGTTCCGCGTCCAGGCTGGCCACAATGGCGCCAATAAAATTGGGAACACAGAAATCCACCGCTAGATACAGGCGGCCGGCTCCGCCAAATACGCGCCAACTGGTGTCCGTCTGCTCCGGCCGTCCATCCTCCCGCAGGGCAAAATAAGCCCGCAGCGACTCCCAGCCGGAAAACGCCTTCGCCTCCATAGAAGTACCGTCCGAGGTATACACTTCCCCGGAAGCCGACAGATATAGGCAGACGGTCTGGATCAGCTGATCCCCCGACACATAGCCCGCCAGCACGTCCACCACCCGGTACGCCGCGTCCGCATTGGACTGATAGGGATTTACCATCAGCGAGACAAAATCACTGGACCAAAGGCTCTGTTCTATGCTGGCCGCCATGCTCTTCAACTGCGTATCTACATTTTCCCCAATGCTCTGCAGCTGAGCCAGATTCAGGCGGTCAATCTGCTCTGTTTGGGAACGAATCACTAGACGATTGATGAAAATTCCGAAAAAAGCTACCGTAATGACCGACAGAAGCAGAAGCATTCCTAAAGTCTTGTAAAAAAGACTCTTTCTGCGGAACGAATGCAAAACCGGCAGACTTCTCCGTTTTTTCACCTTGCTTTCTCCCATCCTTTCTCCTCCTTGCTCTCCCCTTTCTCTGCTCCCAGGAGGGTTCAAATATCCGCCGTTGCCCAAGAACATCCCACGGGTAAAAAGAGCAGACATTCTGTCTACTCTTTTCACTATAACATAAATTTTTCTTCCGGTCAATTGCACCGCTGTCCAACTCCGGAGCCTCCCTCCCGTATGAAGGACGGCAGTTCCGGATCCACCTCCGCCTTTCCCCGGAGCCGCTGGATCAACAAGGGAAGCAGGGTTTCCTGGTCCCCCAGCCAGCGGTACAGGTAGAACGCGCCGGTATCCGTGTAGAAACGACATGGATAGGTAAGAGAAATCCGATTCCGATCCCACACCACCTTCCGGAAGGAGTCCCAGGGATAGAAGCGGGCACGTTTCCCATCAAAGAATTCCATGCCTCTTTCTTCCAGCCGGCAGTAAATCCGCCGCGCCCTGCGAATGGCCTCCAAATCCGCAAAAAAAACCAGAACCCCCGCCAAAAGGAACATGCCGATCAGAAGCCACCGGAGCCAGATCCCATACTGAGGATGTTCCCGGAAAAGCAGATGAAACAGGCCGTAAAACATCAGCACAATCAGCAGATTCAGATACAGATTTTTGACCAGTCGCCGGATCCTCCGCTCCTCTACGCGAAACTCGTTTACCTTCATGGCAGCTCCTCCTTTCCTATACCGCTCTACTTTTCTCTACTCTTCTTGCACCGCCAGGTACAGGTTGAACAGCTCATCTCCGGTAATTGTCCGCAGACTTTCATAAACCGACTGGGAACGTTCCACCATCTCATCCCACAGTTCGTCGCTGACATCCAAAACCTCCATGCCG
>CAZSAF010000115.1:0-8746 GCA_964604605.1 uncultured Lachnospiraceae bacterium | reverse complement strand
TCTGGATGGTTTTTGTGAAACTGGAAAAAAGTTCCATCACATTATATAACCTAGTCTATTTTTGAATTCTTGTCAACAAGCCTTGAAGAGAAAAAAATTTTAAATGAGCAAAAAATTAAAAAAAAACGAAAGATAATTCAAGGAAACAGAAAACTGTACGCAATTCACGGCTGCATTTTTTCTCCTAAAAGCGTTTTTCTCGATGGACATCGGCTTTTTTTATGGTATAATGTCCGCAAAGCGGAGATTATACCTGCGCCGGCGCGCGTCCGCCCCGAAGGGGAGGACCGGAACCTTTGCGCGTCGTGTGCCTCCCCCGGAGGGATGGCGTCTGGCCCGGTTACCGGCGCAGTGAGGCTGGGAAAAGGATGGAATGGATATGGATTTGTGCAGTTACGCGGAACAGTTCTGGCATTTCTATCTAACCGAGGAGTGGAACGAAAAGGCAGCTGCTTTCCTCCAGACGCTGGATGAGGATATTGTGGTCATTGGAACCGGAAAGCATGAATTTTATGAGTCCCTGGCTGTATTCCAGAAGGCACTTCAGAATGAGAAAAAGGAGCGGAGCGAGATCCATTTTACCATTGAGCCCGTCAGCTCCAAGGAAAAAAAGTGTTCCGAGGATGTCCGGCTGGTATATGGGACCCTGCATGCGGTAGGGCTTGTGGATGATGCCAGCGCGATTGTGGATATGGACTGCCGCTATTCGGTGATCTTCCAGAAAAATCCGGAGGGCAAGTGGAAAATTATCCATGTCCATCAGTCGCTGCCCAACTGGGAGCAGCACGACGGGGAATTTTATCCCAAGACCCTGGTGGGGCAGGTGAAAGAAGCGGAGGACCGGGCCCAGCAGATGGAACGGCTGGCCAAGATGGACCAGCTGACGGAAATTTTGAACCATCAGAGCTTTTTTGACGAGTGCGGCAAGATGGCCGGGGGAGATGGCGCGTTCTGCTGCATGGCCATTGACCTGGATAACTTTAAGCAGATCAAAGACATTCATGGCCACCTGGAAGGAAACCGGGTCCTCCGGGAGACGGGGCAGATCCTGAAGGAAATTTCCAGGGGCCGCGGCCTGGCCGGTCGGGTTGGCGGAGATGAATTCGCCCTGTTCTTTACGGATCTGGCCAGCGCGGAGGAGGCCGGAACGATTGCGGAAGCAATTCTGGAACAGGCGCGGAAGCGGCGGGAGGAGATGCCATTCCCGGGACTTTCCATCGGCATTGCCCGCATGGGAAAGGGAGAGCGGGTGCGGGATACGTTCCGCCGGGCGGATCAGATGCTGTATCAGGTCAAGCGGGGCGGCAAGCATGCCTATCAGATCAATCCGGAAAACCTTGTCTGATCTTCCGGGCAGCCTCCGTTTTGGATCGGCAAAGTGGTAAGGGTCGGGGACTAAACCGGCCAGCCCAGCTGTCCCAGCAGCAGATAGGCAATTTCCAGGGCCCAGCTGGAAACGGTGCCGTACAGAATGACCGGGCCGGCAATGGTGCAGATGATACCGCCCACCAGGAATACCCGCAGGACGTTCAGCGGGGAGTTGTGGGTGGGCGTCACCTGTTTGATATAGGCATTGTATTCCAGTTCGTTCATAGGAGCCTCCTGTTCTGCCGACTGCGCCTTATGCGGCGTTGAGCCGGATCCAAGTAAGGAAAGAATGTTTTCGTTAGTATATCCCATTCCCCTCGGTTTTATCAGCCGGAAAACGGACAGAGGCCGGGAAAAGAGAAACTGTCAGATAAAGCAATTACAGGGGAAAAATTGTCAGCAGCACAGGGGAAATGCGGTTGACAAGCGGAAAGAGAAGGTCTATCATAGTAGATATTATAGCACTAAGTCTGAACAACAGTCTAAGGCAGGGAGGATAGGTACAGATGGATAGCGCATTTCATCAGACAAACCGGAACAAACTGTATGCTTCACTGGAGGACGGCACGCTGGCATTAATTTTCTCCGGCGTGGAAGTCCGGAAAACTCAGGATGAAAATTATCCTTTTTACGCGGACCGGAATTTTGTCTATCTGACCGGAATTGAGCGGGAGCGGTTCATTTTGATGGCCGAGAAGGACGGCGGCAAGGTGGAGGAGACCATGTTTATTCTTCCCCCGGATGCCCACGCGGAGCGGTGGACCGGGCGCCGGATGAAGGCGGAGGAGGTCTTCCGGCGGTCCGGCATTGAAAACTGCCGTTACGTGGAGGAATTCCCGGCAGCGCTTCACCGGAAGATGAACACGGGACATTTCCATACCGTAGCCATGGATTTCTACAAATGCGAGCAGACGGACCGGGATACGGAGGCGTTCCGCATGGCCCGGACCATCCGGAAGGATTATCCGGCTGTGAAGCTGGTGGATATTTCCCGCCGCATGAAGCAAATGCGGGCCATTAAGACCCCCGGAGAGATTGCGGCCATGCGGGAGGCGGCCAAAATTACCGGCGCCGGCATCACCGCCATGATGCGTGCGTCCCGTCCCGGCCTTTATGAATATCAGCTGAAGGCGGAGTTTGATTATGCCCTGGCCCAGCACGGCTGCCTGGCCCCGGCGTTCCCCAGCATTGTCTCTGCGGGACAGAACAACTTCTGCATTCACTACTACGACTACTTGGGCAAGGTGCAGGACGGGGATATGATCCTGGCGGATGTGGGAGCCAAGTACGATAACCTGTTCAACGATGTGTCCCGGGGGTGGCCTGCCAACGGAAAGTTCAGTGAGCGGCAGCGGCAGCTGTACGAGTGCGCGTTCCGCACTTCCCAGCACATGTTCTCCATCATTAAGCCGGGAATGCCCATGCCGGATGTGGACCGGCTGGCGCGGGAGTACAACTATGAGCAGCTGAAGGCGCTGGGCCTTTGCCACTCCTATGAGGAGGTGGGCAAATATATCTGGCACGGCGGCGCCCACCATGTGGGGTACGATGTCCATGACCTGGTGGAGGCAGAGACGGTGCAGCCGAACATGGTCTTCTGCGTAGACATCGGCATTTATTGTGAGGAGTGGGGCATTGGCTTCCGGCTGGAGGACAACTGCCTGGTGACGGAGGACGGCTGCGAGAATCTGACAGCGGCCATTCCCCGAACTATAGAGGACATTGAGGCTACGATCAGGGGGTAAGACAATGGACATGGAACGGCTGTACGGCAAAATGAGAGAGAACGGTTGGCAGAGTTTTTTAGTGAGTCTTCCGGCCAACGTCAGATATGTCAGCGGATACACAGGAACCGACTCTTTCCTGCTGCTGACGGAGGGGAAAAAGTATTTTATTACGGATCCCCGCTATACGGAACAGGCGGCCCAGGAATGCCCGGATTACACCATTTTTGAGTGGCGGGTCCACGGCACCCTGGGCAAAGCGCTGGCGGTGCTGGCAAAGCAGGAACAGCTGAAAAACATGGCCTTTGAGGCCACCCATATCACAGCGGCCCAGTACCGGACTTTCCAAAATGAGATGACAGTGGAACTGGCGCCCACGGAAGGGGTGATCGAGGAGTTCCGGTCGGTGAAGACCCCGGAGGAGATCGCCTGCCTGCGGGTGGCCTGCGACATTGCCAGCCGGGCCTTTGAGCGGATTGTGCCGGATATCCGGGTGGGCATGACGGAAAAAGAACTGGCGGCCCGCCTGAGCCTGTACATGGTCATGGAGGGGGCGGATACCCAGCCTTACGGCAACATCCTGATTTCCGGCGCCCGGACCTCCCTGCTCCACGGGATCCCCTCTGCCAAAGCCATTGAGTACGGGGAGTTTGTGCTGATGGATTACGGCTGCCAGTACCACGGCTACCTGTCCGACATGACCCGCACCGTTGTGGTGGGCAAGGCGACGCCCCGGCAGCGGGAGGTATACCGGCTGGAGCAGCAGATGGTACAAGCCATGGAGGACTTTCTGAAGGATGGGGTTTCCGCCTCGGAGGCCTATTCCAAAGGGGCCCAGGTGATCGAGGGAACCGAGTATTTCCCCTACCACTATACCGGCGTGGGCCACGGCGTGGGCGTGTTTGTACACGAAGTGCCGTTTATGGGGCCCAAGTCCCAGGACGTAATCCGGGAGAACAACGTGGTCACCGTGGAGCCGGGCATCTACATCCCCGGATGGGGCGGCTGCCGGATTGAGGATCAGGTGCTGATCACCAAGGATGGAATTGAAAACCTGATTTCCGCCACCAAGGAGCTGATTGAGCTCTAAATGTACAGGGCGGGGAAATTTTTTAAAACAATCTTTCAAAAAGTTCAGAATCGAACCAGAGGGCAAGGGAGCCAGCGTATGCAGCGGGGCTCCCTTACCTATTTTAAGTTTTTGAGTGTATTGACTTTATTTATATTTATTTAAAAAATGAGTAAGAATAAAGCGAAAATAATAAGTGTGGCTGGTTTTCTGCGCCCGTAGAAAAAAAGATGAAAAAAAGGAAAAAACATGGCTGCTAAAGCTGGAAGAGATGAAAAAAATGGGTAAACATGCAGATTTATCAGAATAGACTATATATTGCGCAAGGGACTTATATCTATCTGACGGATTGCTCTTATTTAGAATTGAAAAAACTGAAAACAATATATTAAAAAAATAAACTGATAATTGTTGACAAGAAACAAAAAATAGACTATAGTCTATACCATAAACCAGATAGGGGAGTACAGGTTGTCGCTGAAGCGGATAAGGACGCCACCTGGCAGGCGTATCTTATAGAAGAAACCCGTAGATGATGGGGTTTGATCCGGCACCGGCAGAGCCGGGGCAGCTGCGGAAGGAAGAAGGAGTGGAAGCAGCGGATGAAATGCCCATCCCCAAAGTAAAGGAGGAAGAGTATGAAAATGAAAAAATTGCTGGCGTTGGGCCTGGCAGGCGTTATGGCGCTGAGCCTGGCAGCATGTGGTGTCCCCGGCGAGGAGGAAGAGACCCAGGCGGCCGGCACCGAGGTGGATGGCTCAGAAACGACAGTGGATGGGGAGAAGGTGTTCCGCTACTCCGTGTCGACTGAACCTACCAGCTTGGATTCCGTTATGTCGAATTCCATTGGAGACAGTGAACTTCAGCAGATCATGGGCGAAGGCCTGCTGAATAACAATGCCGGCGAAATAAGCCCCGGTCTGGCGGAGTCTTGGGAAATCTCCGATGACGGCCTCACCTACACCTTCTATCTGCGCGACGCGGTATGGCCGGATGGAGAGCCGATTACCGCCTATGATTTTGTCTATGCCGTTCAGCGTTTGGCGGATCCGGAGACGGCTTCACCGGGTGCCTGGGTTGTGTCCGGCGTGCTGAAAAACGGAGAGGAAGTCATTGCCGGAACCGTGCCGGTGGAGGAGTTGGGCATTTCCGCTCCGGATGAAAAGACGGTGGTCTTTGAACTGGACCATCCGCAGGCCTACTTCCTGAGTTATGTTGGATTAAACAGCTCCTTCTTCCCGCAGCGGCAGGATATTGTGGAGGAGTATGGACAGGAATACGCTGGAAGTGCGGATAAACTGATGACTTGCGGCGCGTTCACCCTGACTTCCAGCGCAGACCGCACGTACATCTTTGAAAAGAACCCGGATTTCTGGGATGCGGAAAATATCAACCTGGATCGGATTGAAGTATACGTGGTGGAGAATACGGATACCGCCCTTTCCATGTATGAGAATGGCGAACTGGATTATGTGGTCATTCCTAACAGTTCTGTCCCTAACTACGAGGATGCTTCCAACCATTATTCATATGTAAATGGTAATCTGGACTGGATTTACATCAACAATGAGGCGGAATATGTAAGCAACCAGAATTTCCGTCTGGCTCTGGCCTACGCCATTGACCGTGAGAATTATAATATCTTGGTAAATAACGGTGTATACCAGGCCTGGGGCAACATTGTGCTGCCGCTGTGCGATGGTGCGGAAGCGGGAACCACCTACGGTGATACCGTACAGCCCGAAGGATTTCCGCTGACAGCGGATGAGGAAAAAGCGCAGGAATACCTGCAGGCGGCTTTGAGTGAGATGGGTATCTCTGACGCCAGCGAGATTACCATCAGTTTCCTGTCGTGGGATAATGAGACCGCCAAGCGGGTGGCGGAGGTTTGCCAAGAGATGTGGCAAAATGTTCTGGGCATCAACGTGGAGATTGAAATGGTTACCTACAGCCAGGTTTACACCACCATCTATCCCAACAAAGACTACCAGGTTGGCTACGGCGGATGGGGCCCGGACTATGCGGATCCTTACTCTTATTTGTATCTGTTTTATTCAAATAATTCGAACAACTATTCGAATTATAACAATCCGGACTATGACGCTCTGATTGAGCAGTCCAATGAAGAGACCGATGCAGCGGTTCGTATGGAACTCCTGGCGGAGGCTGAGGCTATGCTGATTGAGGATGGCGCCAATATACCGTTGCAGATGCGTGAGGTTCATTACCTGCTGGATGAGGATGTGACCGGTGTGCAGTTCTACTACGTTGGCTATAATATGTGCCCGGTTTACGCAGACTGTGATCCCACTACTTAATTACACACTTCCGGAGGGAGAGCGCTCTCCCTCCCTTTTACAGAGGGAGGCCAGGAGTTTTCTCTTTGGCCTCCATTTCTTTATTCGTTTTACCCAGTGAAAAGGGGGCACTATATGGCAAAATATATTTTGAAGCGCACACTGGCTGCCATTGTTACATTGTTTGTTTTGATCACGGTTGTCTTCTTTCTGGTGCGCCTGATCCCGGGCGATCCGTTTAATGATCCTAAGCTGACGGATACGGTTCGGGAGAATCTATACGAGTATTACGGCTTTGATAAGCCGCTGGTGGTGCAGTATGGTATGTATATGAAGAATCTGCTGCAAGGAAATTTGGGACCTTCCACCAAGTATACGAACCGGTCGGTGAACGACATTATCTTTGAGGCTTTCCCGTATTCAGCGGATCTGGGAATCCGAGCCCTGGTATTTGCGGTGTCCTTCGGTCTTGTTTTGGGAATCCTGGCGGCACTGAACCGAGGGAAGAAACTGGATGTTGTCTGTGTGCTGGTCGCAATCATCGGCACCAGTATCCCCGACTTTATCATGGGTGCTATTCTACAATATTTCTTTGGAGTAAAATGGGGCCTTCTGCCCGTTGCTCAATATAAGGGAATTGAATACACGATTTTGCCGGCTACGGCCCTGGGTTTTTACACCCTGACCTCCGTGTCCAAGCTGATGCGCTCCAGCATGCTGGAGGTGGTGTCCCAGGATTATATTAAGACGGCCAAGGCAAAAGGCCTTTCCCAGGGGCGGATTACCTTCCGCCATCAGATCCGTAACGCTATTATGCCGGTGGTTACGGTTTTGGGACCGACGGTGGCCTCCGTGCTGACCGGTACCTTCGTGGTGGAGTCCATCTTCGCTATCCCCGGAATGGGCAAGTACTACGTGGATTCCGTCAATAACAGCGATTATTCCATGATTTTGGGTATGACCATTTTCTACGGCGCATTCTTGATTCTCTGTAACCTGATTGTGGATGTTGCCTACGGCCTGGTGGATCCCAGAGTCCGGATCGGCAAGAAATAGGGGGTAACTGTATGGAAAATTTGACAAAGGACCTGTTTACCGTTGTTGGTAAAAACGTCGAAAAAATGGACAGTATCTCCCGGCCCAACCTGTCGTTCTGGAAGGACGCCTGGCGCCGGCTGAAGAAGAACCGGGCGGCCTTTGTGGGACTCTGTATTTTAGTCATATTCGCCCTGCTGGCCATCTTTGCGCCCATGTTCAGCCAGTATACCTACACATCCATGGATACCTCGGCGGTCAACGCGACGCCTTCCGCAAGCCATTGGCTGGGGGCGGATTCCGCCGGCCGCGACCTGTGGGTCCGTGTCTGGATGGGAGCCCGGGTATCCCTTTCCATCGGCCTGATCGCTGCGGTGATCAACGCCTGCGTGGGCGCGGTGCCCTGTGCGGCTACTATGGCGGCAAGCTGGAGATGATTATGATGCGGATTGTGGAGATTCTCTACGGTATCCCCAACCTGATCGTGGTTATCCTGGTGATGCTTGTGCTGGGGCGCGGTATGACCACCATGATTGTGGCCCTTTGTATCACAGGGTGGATTGGCACCTGCCGGTTTGTCCGTGGTGAGGTGTACCGGCTGAAGGAGCAGGACTATGTGCTGGCGGCCAAGGTGCTGGGCGTCAGCGACTTTACCATTGTGGTGCGGCATATTATCCCCAATATTATGGGCATGATCGTTACCAACCTCTGCATGGCCATTCCCGGCGCTATTTTCCAGGAGGCCTTCCTCAGCTACATTGGATTGGGCATCCAGCCGCCCATGTGCTCCTGGGGCATCCTGGCCAAGGAGGGCATTGCCAATCTGCGTGTGGCGCCCCACCAGGTCATGGTTCCGGCGTTCTTTATCTGCGTCACCATGCTGGCGCTGAACCTGTTGGGCGACGGCCTGCGCGACGCGGTGGACCCGAAGCTGCGCGGTACCGAGTAAGGAGGTTTTTATGGCAGAGTATGAAAATTTACTGGAAATCAAAAATCTGTCTTTTTCCTTTAAGACCTATGGCGGTACGGTAAAGGCCGTCCGGGATGTCAGCTATAACCTTCGGAAGGGCGAGATCCTGGGCATTGTGGGTGAGTCCGGCTGCGGCAAGAGCGTGACGGCTCAGTGTATTCTGCGGCTGAACCCGGAGCCCCCCGGCTTCTTTGAGGGAGGGGAGATCCTCTATAAAGGGAAAGATGTGCTGAAAATGAGCAAGGCGGAGCTGAAGCGGCTGCGCAGCAAGGAGATCGGCTTT
>CAZSAF010000114.1:0-8771 GCA_964604605.1 uncultured Lachnospiraceae bacterium | reverse complement strand
CTCCGGCGAGTCAAAATCGCTGTAGTGACAGTGGGGGCACACATAGTGAGGCGACAGCGGGTTCACCTCGGTGATGTCCGACATGGTGGCCGCCAGGGAGGATCCCACGGATCCCCGGGAGCCCACCAGGTAGCCGTCATCGGTGGATTTTTTCACCAGACGCTGGGCAATGATGTACATCACCGCGTAGCCGTTGCCGATGATGGAGTTCAGCTCCTTCTCCAGCCGCTCCTCCACAATCTGGGGAAGCGGATCCCCGTAGATGCTCTTGGCCTTCTGGTAGCACATATTCCTCAACTCCTCCTCGGAGCCCTCGATCACCGGCGGGCACTTATCCAGCCGCACCGGCAGAATCTTTTCACAGGAATCGGCCACCCGGTTGGTGTTGGTGATCACCACCTCCTCCGCCTTCTCCCGCCCCAGGTACTCAAACTCCTTCAGCATCTCCTCGGTGGTGCGGAAGAACAGGGGCGGCTGCAGGTCCGCGTCCGCAAAGCCCTTGCCCTTCATGAGGATCCGCCGGTACACCTCGTCCTCCGGGTTCAGGAAGTGGGAGTCACAGGTGGCCACCACCGGCTTGCCCAGCCGCTCTCCCAGGTCCACCACCTTCCGGTTTAAGTCCTGCAGGTCCTGGACGCTCTGGATGTCCGGGAATTTCTCATCCCGGATTAGGAAGGCGTTGTTGCCCACCGGCTGGATTTCCAGATAGTCGTAGTATTTGGCAATCTCCAGCAGCTCCTCGTCCGGTTTCTTCTCCACAATGGCCCGGAACAGTTCCCCGGACTCACAGGCGGAGCCCACCAGAATCCCCTCTCGGCACTCGTTGAGCAGGCTCCGGGGCACCCGGGGCCGCCGGTGGAAATACTTCAGATGGGACTCGGAGACCATCCGGTACAGGTTAATCCGGCCCACATCGTTCTGGGCAATAAAAATAATGTGGTAGGTCCGGGCTTTCTTGATGTCCTCCTCCGTGTCCCCGGGCTGGTCGTCCACCAGATAGCCCTCGCAGCCGTAGAGAATCTTGATATCCAGCTTCTCCGCCGCATGCATGGCCTCCGGAAAGGCCTGGACCACCCCGTGGTCGGTGATGGCAATGGCCTTCTGGCCCCAGGCCGCCGCTCGCTTCACCAGGGCCGCGGCGTCGGACACCGCGTCCATGTCGCTCATCTTGGTATGGCAGTGGAGCTCCACCCGCTTCACCGGTGCCTTATCCTGACGGGCGTTGGTCTCATGGTCCAGCTTTTTGATACCCTGAACCGAGGCAATGGTCAGTTCCTTGTCAAACTTGTCCAGCACCGTGCGGCCTTTCACCGCCACCCACTGGCCGTTCTTCACCAGGGACAGCAGGCCGTCCTTCTCCTCCGGCTTACAGAAAATCTTGACCACAATGGAGTCATGGTGGTCTGTGACCACAAAGGTGATGATCCAGTTGCCGGTCTTGATCACCCGGGTATCCACCCGGATGATCTCCCCCTGGATGATCACATCCCCCATCTCCTCCACAATCTGGTCAATGTAGATGGGCTCCCCCTCAAAGTCCCGGCCATAGCCCTCGGACTCCTCCAACTGGCGGGCCCGGGGCGCCCGGCGGTATTCCTGCTTCCGCTGCTCCTTGGCCGCCGTCACTTCCTCCCCGGCCCGGGCCTCCCGAGCGTGCTGGCTGATCCGGGCTGCCTCCTCCCGCATGGCCGCCTCATTTTCCTGGAGCCAGGACCGGTGCACCGTCTTGCCCAGGTGGCAGCGGACCTCCAGGGGAATGCCCAGCCGCTCATTGAAAATCTTTTCCAGAATCCGGCACAGCTCCTGGCTGCGGGAATGGTTCACCAGGTTGTCCTCCGCCTCCAGCACCATCACCTGGGCGTCCGGGAAGCGGATCTTGGAGGTGCGGAACAGGTTGTAATCCATCAGATGCCAGTTTTTCAGCTCTAAAAGAATGCTGTCCCGGTACTGGGCCAGGGCATCCTCCGCGCTCATCTCCCCCAGAAGGAACCGCTCGTAGATTTTCACGGTCACCTGCTTGTTGGGGAAAAACTGCTTTTTGATGGCCGCCTCCAGTATGTAAATATCGCGTTTGGAGATCAGCTCCCGGCTCTCCAGGTAAATCCGGATCATGCTCCGGTCCCGGGGCATGGTCACCCGGGTCACGGTGACCCGGTCCAGCTGCCGCATCAGCGAATCCGACGTCTGCAGGTTGGGGAGCACCTCCCAAAAGCTCTTATTCATCCGTCTCCTCCCAGTGGGCAATCTCCCACTCCAGGGCCGGGAGCAGCTGCTCCTCCGGCACCTTCCGCAGGATTTCCCCCCGGCGGATCAGAAGGCCCTCGCCCTTTCCGCCGGCAATTCCCAGGTCCGCCTCCCGGGCCTCCCCGGGGCCGTTGACCACGCAGCCCATCACCGCCACCTTCAGGTTCTTGGGGTAGCGGGCCGCCATCTCCTCCACCCGGTTAGCCAGGTCAATGAGGTTGATCTGGGTCCGCCCGCAGGTGGGGCAGGAGATCACCCGGATCCCCTCCTGCCGCAGGCCCAGGGCCTGGAGGATCTTCTTGGCCGCAAAAATCTCCTCACAGGGGTCCCCGGTGAGGGAGACCCGGATGGTATCCCCGATTCCACGGGAAAGGATGGCCCCCAGGCCCACCGCGGAAAAGATGGTGCCGCTACGGACAGTCCCCGCCTCCGTAATGCCCACGTGGAGGGGGTGCTCCGTCTGGTCCGCAATTAATTCGTGGGCCCGGATACACATGGGCACATTTGAGGATTTGATGCTGATAACCAGGTTGTCATACCTCATATCCTCGATCAGGTGCACCTTGTCCAGGGCGCTCTCCACCAGCCCCTCCGCGGTTACCCCGCCGTTTTTCTCCAGAATTTCCTTTTCCAGGGAGCCGCTGTTGACCCCCACCCGGATGGGAATGTTCCGCTCCCGGGCACAGTCCACCACCGCCCGGACCCGATCCCGACTGCCAATGTTCCCCGGATTGATCCGGATCTTGTCCGCCCCGTTCTCCATGGCGGCAATGGCCAGCCGGTAGTCAAAGTGGATATCCGCCACCAGGGGAATGTGGATCCGCTTCCGGATCTCCCCGAAAGCTTTAGCCGCCTCCGGGGTGGGCACCGTGGAGCGAACCACCTCACAGCCGGCCTGCTCCAGGGCCAGGATCTGGGCCACCGTGGCCTCCACGTCCTCGGTCTTGGTGTTGGTCATGGACTGGATGACAATGGGGGCAGCCCCGCCCATGGGGACATTACCCACCCAGATTTTCTTGGATTCTCTTCTCATGTGCACCCCTTTCCCGGTCTTTCACGGCTGCAGCCAGAGGGGACGCCCCCCTGGAGAGTCCCCTCGCTGTCAGAACAGCCGCAGAATATCGTTGTACAAAACCACCACCATCAGTACCATCAGCAGGGCAAAGCCGATCATGTGTACCATGCCCTCCTTGTCCGGAGGCACCGGCTTGCGGCGGATTCCCTCAATAATCAGGAACACCAGCCGCCCGCCGTCCAACGCCGGAATGGGCAGCAGGTTGAACACGCCCAGGTTGGCGCTGAGGAGAATGAACATGTTCATGATGTTCAGGAACACGTACAGGGCTCCGTCCTGCCGGCTCTGCTCCACCGTGGTGCCGATCATGGACACGATGCCCACCGGGCCGGACATATCCTGGATGCCCGCCTGGCCGGTGAACAGCATTTTCAGGGAGCTGAAGCAGACGGAAATCCAGTAGCGCACCTCCTGGAGGCCTCCCTCCAGCACGCCCAGCACGCCGGTTTTTTCCCGGTAACCGCTGGCCTCAAATCCCAGGGCAACCCCCTGGTAGAGCTCCGGCGTCAGGGTGGTGGTGAACTGCTCCCCGTCCCGCTCCAGCACCAGCTCAATGGGGGAGCCGTCCAGAGGGTGGCTTTCCATATAGTCGGCCATCTCCTGGCCGGTAGCCACCGGCGTGCCGTTGATGCTGACCACCACATCCCCCACCTGGATGCCCGCTTCCTCCGCCGGGGAATCGGCTGCCACCTCCGTAAAGGACGCGGCCTCCTCCGTGATCAGATAGGTGACACCCATGCGGTAGGTGGTGTAATTGGGGTCCAGGAGAGTGGTATATTCCTGGCCGTTCCGCTCATAGGTAATGGTGAGGGTGCTGCCGTCCAGGGGATGGTTCAAAAAGTATAGGTCAATATCCCGGCCAATGGCAATGTTTTTCCCATTGATCTCCGTGATGATATCCCCCACCTGGATGCCTGCCTGCTCCGCGCCGTACCCGTTCTGCAGGTAGGTCACCCTGGCCGGGTTCACCCCGGCTAGGGCCAACACCACCAAGGCAGCCAGAAAGGCCCACAGGAAATTGGACAGGGGGCCGGCGGCCACCACCGCAAACCGGGCCCACACCGGCTTCTTGCTGAAGGCGTTGGGCTCATCGCTGTCCGCATCCTCCCCCACCATCATACAGGATCCGCCAAAGGGGATCCACTTCAGGGAATACCGGGTCTCCCCGATCTGGCGGCTGACAATCCGCGGCCCCATGCCGATGGAGAATTCGGTCACCCCGATCCCCACCTTCTTGGCCACCAGAAAATGGCCCAGCTCATGGGTGAAAATCAAAAAGCCAAAAATGAGAAACGCGATTACAATACTCAATAACTCTTACCCTCTTTCTTACGCTTTTCTTTTTCCGCTTTCCTCCAGGAACTCCCGGACCTCTCTCTCTGTCTCCAAAATCTGTTCCACACTGGGGTGAGGGATCACCCGGTGGACGTTCATCGCCGCCTCAATGGAGTCGGCAATATCCAGAAAACCGATCTCCCGGTTTAAAAACTTGGCCACCGCCCACTCGTTGGCCGCGTTGAACACGGTGGGGAGGCTTCCCCCCATGGCACCGGCCTGGTAGGCCAGCTCCAGCCCCCGGAAGGTGGCCATGTCCGGCTTTTCAAAGGTCAGCTGCCCCAGGGCGCTGAAATCCAGCCGCTCCCCCGGCAGATAGCGCCGCTTGGGGTAGTACAGGGCATACTGGATGGGCAGGCGCATGTCCGGCGTCCCCAGCTGGGCCAGCACCGCCCCGTCCGAGAACTCTACCATGGAATGGATGACGCTCTGAGGCTGCACCACCACCTCCACCTGGGAGAGGGGTACGCCAAAGAGCCAGCCGGCCTCCATGACCTCCAGGCCCTTGTTGACCATGGTGGCCGAGTCAATGGTAATCTTCCGGCCCATGGTCCAATTGGGGTGTTTCAGGGCGTCCTCCACCTGCACGTTCCGCAGCTGCTCCCGGGTCCGGCCCCGGAATGGGCCGCCGGATGCCGTCAGAAGGATCCGGCTCACCGGGTTCTCCCGCTCCCCGTGGAGCACCTGGAAGATGGCGCTGTGCTCGCTGTCCACCGGCAAAAGCTGCACCTGCTTCTCCCTGGCCAGCTCCGTAATCAGATGGCCGGCGGTGACCAGGGTTTCCTTGTTGGCCAGGGCAATGTCTTTCCCCGCCTCCATGGCGGCAATGGTAGGGCGGATTCCCACCATACCTACCACCGCCGTGAGCACCAGCTCCGCCGAAGGCTCCCGGGCCGTCTCCACCAGTCCGTCCATGCCGGACACCACCTGCACCGGCAGGTCCGCCACCCGCACCGCCAGCTCCCGGGCTGCGTGCTCCTCAAACACACAGGCGATCCGGGGGAAGAACTCCCGGATCTGCTCCTCCAGCAGGGCAATGTTGGAGGAGGCCGCCAAGCCCGTCACCTGCAGGTCTCCGTTGGCCCGGACCACCTCCAGGGTCTGGGTGCCAATGGAGCCGGTGGATCCCAGTATCACAATCTTTTTCATCTGTATTACCTCTTATCCCAACGCCATGGTCAGCATGTAGATGATGGGCGCTGTAATGATTACGCTGTCAAACCGGTCCAGAATCCCTCCGTGGCCGGGGATCAGCTTTCCATAGTCCTTTACGTCATAGTTTCGCTTGATGGCCGAGGCAGTCAGATCCCCGATCTGGGAGATCACCGCCCCCACGGCGCTGAGCAGGGCCACGCTGGCCACCGGATTCTCAAAGATAGTAATGTGCTCCCGGAACACCGCTGCGTAGAGGATGCCGATGAGGGCCGCGCCCACCACGCCGCCGATACCGCCCTCCACCGACTTTTTGGGGCTCAAAATGGGCGCCATCTTGTGCTTCCCGATTAGTATGCCCACACAGTAGGCGCAGGTATCACAGCCCCAGGAACAAATAAAAATCAGCCACACCAGGAAGGCGCCGCTCTCCTCCTGCCGTACCTGGTAGATGAAGGAAATCATCATGGCCACGTAAAACAGGCCGAAGAACGCTGCCAGCACCTGCTCTGCCCGGAACTTGGGGAACGTCAGCACGTACACGGCCATCAGCACAATCAGGAAACAGATGACACCGTAGAGCACCAGTTCCTCCTCCCCCAGGTATACCAGAGCATAGTACCCGGCTGCCGCCAGGTAGCCCACGGCTCCCAGGATGCTCCGGTGGAAGCCGAATACCCGGTACAGCTCCATCATCCCAATCCAGGATATGAGCAAAAGCCCGGCAAAAAAAACGTCCCCGCCCATGACCAGGAGGAAAATTGTAACCACCATCAGCAGAATACTGCTACGCAAGCGAATCCAAAACATATCCCTCTCCTATCGCCCGCCAAACCGGCGGTCTCTCTGATTGTACGCTTCGATGGCCCGGATCAGGTCCTCCTTGTGGAAATCCGGCCAGTAAACATCGGTAAAATACAGCTCCGTGTAGGCCATCTGCCAGATCAGATAGTTGGAGAGCCGCTGCTCCCCGCTGGTGCGGATCATCAGATCCGGGTCCGGGATCTCCGCCGTGTCCAGGCTGGCGGAAACCGTGTCCTCCGTGATGGACTCTGGATCCAGCGTGCCGGCCGCCGCCTGGCGGGCCAGCTTCCGGACGCCCCGGACAACCTCATCCCGACCGCCGTAGTTCACCGCAATCACAAAGGTCATGCCCGTATTGTTCCGGGTCTCCCGGACCAGGGTATCGATTCCGTCTATAATATCGCTGTCAAACCGGCTTTCCTCCCCGATCATCTTCACCCGCACGTTGTTGGCCATGGCCACCTTCAGCAGCTTTTTCATATAGAAGCGGAACAGCTGCATGAGGGCGCTGACCTCGTCCGCCGACCGCTTCCAGTTTTCGGTGGAGAAGCCGTACACGGTCAGGTAGCCGATGCCCAGCCGGGCCGCATCCTCCACAATCTGTTCCAGGTTTTCACAGCCGGCTTTATGGCCCAGCTTCCGGGGCAGCCCCCGCTTTTTGGCCCAGCGGCCGTTTCCGTCCAGAATAATTGCCACATGGTTGGGAACCCGCAGTTCTTCCATATTCTATCCTCCTGTTATGAAGGGAATCCTTCCCGCTTTTTCTTTGCGTTCTTCCCAGCAGACAAAAAGGTCATTCCGAGGGCAGTCCCTGCCCGAAGGGATTTCCCTCCGCCTTCCGCTCAGAATGACTCTTTTTCTCACCTTCCCGGCCCGGGCCGGTTCTCCTTAAACGGTCATGATCTCCTTGGTCTTGGCCTCCACCTCTTTGTCCACCTTGCCGATGTACTTGTCGGTGGCCTTCTGGATATCCTCCTCGGAGGATTTCACATCATCCTCGGTGAACTCCCTGGCCTTCTCCAGCTTTTTGATCTTATCGTTGGCGTCCCGGCGAATGTTCCGAATGGCCACCTTGGCGGCCTCGCCTTTCTTTTTAATATCCTTGGACAGCTCTTTCCGGCGATCCTCCGTCAGCTCCGGGAAGATCAGACGGATCACGGTGCCGTCATTGTTGGGGTTGATCCCCAGATCCGACATGTTGATAGCCTTCTCAATGGCCTTAATCAGCGATTTATCCCAGGGCTGAATCTGCAGAATGCGGGCCTCCGGAACCGTAATGCTGGCCACCTGGGGCAGCGGAGTGAGCGCGCCGTAATATTCCACCGTCAGCTTATTCAAAATTGCCGGGTTGGCCCGGCCGGCCCGGATGGTGGAAAATTCCTCCAGCAGATTATCCAGTGTCTTTCCCATCTTCTCCTCATAAACCTGCAACTTCTCGTCCATGCTGTTCCTCCTTAAACGGTTACTCGGGTACCGGTAATATTTCCCATCATTGCCTGATAAATGCTGTCCTCTCCCTCCAGGCCAAACACCGCCATGGGCATCCGGTTTTCCAGGCAGAGGATAGACGCTGCCAGGTCAATCACCTGCAGCTTCTGTTCCACCACCGCCTCAATGGTGATGGTATCGTACTTTTTGGCCTGGGGATTCAGCTTGGGATCGCTGTCATACACCCCGTCCACCGCCTTGGCCAGCAGGATCTCATCCGCCTGCATTTCCACCGCCCGAAGCACCACGCCGGTGTCTGTGGAAAAATACGGATGGCCGGTTCCCCCTGCAAAAAATACCACCTTGCCCGCCTGCAGAGCCGCCTCCGCCTCCTCCTTGGAGAAGAGCCTCACAATGCCGCCCACCTCAAAGGCGCAGAACACTTCCGTGGGGATGCCCAGGTACTGGAACAGGGACGACACATACACACAGTTCATCACCGTGGCCAGCATACCGATCTGGTCCGCCTTCACCCGGTCAATGGCGTTGCTGCTGCGTCCTCTCCAGAAATTGCCGCCGCCGATGACAATGGCCACCTGGATGCCTGCCTCCACCGAGCGCTTTACCTGGCCGGCCACCTGCCGGACGGTCTCCTCATCAAAGCCGGTTTTCTTATCTCCGGCCAGAGCCTCCCCGCTGAGCTTCAGCAGAACTCTTCTCTGTTTTTCCATGG
>CAZSAF010000113.1:345-8805 GCA_964604605.1 uncultured Lachnospiraceae bacterium | reverse complement strand
GGATTCGGATGAATCAGTTGTATTACAGGAGCACCCGGGGAGCCGGGGAGCCGGTAACCGCCAGCCAGGCTATTTTACAGGGGCTGGCCCGGGACGGCGGCCTCTATGTGCCGGAATCCATCCCGCGGCTGGACTGCACTATGGAGGAGCTGGCGGAGATGAGCTACCCGGAGACGGCCTATGCGGTGATGAAGCAATTTTTGACGGATTTCACCGAGGAGGAGCTGAAGGCCTGCATTGCTAGGGCATACGACAGCAAGTTTGACACCCCGGAGATCGCCCCGCTGCGGAAGGTGGAGGATCTCTGTTATCTGGAGCTGTTCCACGGCGCCACCATCGCCTTCAAGGATATGGCCCTTTCCATTCTGCCCCATCTGATGACGGTTTCCGCCCGGAAGAACGGGGTGCAGAATGAGATAGTGATCCTTACCGCCACTTCCGGGGACACCGGGAAGGCGGCGCTGGCCGGCTTTGCGGATGTGGAGGGGACTCGGATTGTGGTGTTCTACCCCAAGGACGGCGTCAGCCCTATCCAGGAGAAGCAGATGGTAACCCAGAAGGGCGCCAACACCATGGTGGTGGGAATCCGCGGGAATTTTGACGACGCCCAGAGCGGCGTCAAGGCCCTGTTCGGCGACCGGCAGCTGGAACAGGAGCTGGATGCGGCGGGCTTCCAGTTTTCTTCCGCCAACTCCATCAACATCGGCCGGCTGGTACCCCAGGTGGTGTACTACGTGTATGCCTGCGCGCAGCTGCAACAGAGGGGCGAACTGCAGCCGGGAGAGCTGCTGAACGTGACGGTGCCCACCGGCAACTTTGGCAACATTTTGGCGGCCTACTACGCCAAATCCATGGGCGCGCCCATCGGCAAGCTGGTTTGTGCCTCCAACGAAAACAAGGTGCTGTTTGATTTCTTCCGCACCGGTACCTACGACCGGAACCGGGAGTTTATCCTGACCAGCTCCCCTTCCATGGATATCCTGATTTCCAGCAATCTGGAGCGGCTGATCTACAAGGTGGCCGGGGAGGACCCCCGGCAGAATGCCGCCTTTATGGAGCAGCTGAGCCGCACCGGTACTTACACGCTTCCGGAGGAGATGCGGCAGCGTCTGCAGGATTTTTACGGGGACTTTACGGACGAGGCCGGAACGGCGGAGACCATCCGCCAGGTATACGAGGCATCCGGCTATATTATGGATACCCACACGGCGGTGGCGGCTCATGTGGCTAAGGGCTATCGGGCAAAAACCGGAGACCGGGCCCCTATGCTGGTGGTCTCCACGGCCAGCCCTTATAAGTTTACCCGGAGCGTTATGTCCGCCATTGATCCGAAATATGAGCAGGAAAAGGATTTTGCCCTGGTGGACGAGCTTTCCCGCCTGTCCGGAACCAAAATCCCTCAGGCCATTGAGGATATCCGCTCGGCGCCGGTGCTGCACAAGACCGTCTGCGAAAAGGGCGAGATGCGGGACGTTGTGAAGCGTTTCCTGGAGGTTAAATAAATGACAGGGATTTTGCGGAGAACAAGTTGACATCCCCGCAGAATCGTGGGAAAATGGACAAAGAGAACAGGAAATTTGGGAGGTTAATCTTATGTCTACACAAGCAAATTTTCCGAGAAGCGAGATTGGTGCCGGGAGCAGCTATTTCAGCAAGACCCGCACCATCATTGAGTCGAATTTCTACGGCAACAATGTGGTGAAGGTATCTTCGCTTCGGGAAGCTTATGAGCTGGCCAAAAATTCGCCGGGAACCATTGTCACGGACATGCCGGTGTACCGGGGGGAGAGCTTTGGCCTTCCGTCGGATGCGGTGGTGCTGCTCTCCAATGACGGCGCGGTGACCGGCCGCACGGCGGTTGCCCGGCGGGTAGCCGGAGAGCCCGGCGTGGATACGGCGGACCTGGACAAGAAGCTGATGGAGGCATCCTACAACACCCGGTTTAAGAAGATGTACCATGCGGAGGTGTACATTGGCCTGGACCCGGAGTTTATGGTGAAGGCGCATCTGCTGATCCCGGAAGGATTTGAGAACAATCTGTACTCCTGGATACTGAACTTCCAGTATCTGTCGGAGGACTATGTCCGCATGTACAAGGAGTCCCGCCCCATTGAGCACGAAGGGGACATCTACATTTTTGCGGACCCGGATTGGCGCCATCCGGAGCATCCCAACGGCCTGGCCTACTTCAACACGGAGCAGAACTGTGCGGCCATCCTGGGCATGCGGTATTTCGGCGAGTTCAAGAAGGGAACCCTGACCATTGCCTGGGCCATCGCCAACCGCAACGGCTATGTGGCCTGCCACGGAGGCCAGAAGCGCTACAACCTGCCCGGCGGCAAGAAGTTTGTGGCCAGCGTATTCGGCCTGTCCGGATCCGGAAAATCCACCATCACCCACAACCGGCACAACGGAAAGTATGACATTACCATCCTTCATGACGATGCGTTCATCATCAATTCCGAGACCGGTTCCTCCATTGCCATGGAGCCCACCTACTTTGACAAGACGGCGGATTACCCGCTTTCCTGCGAGGCCAGCCAGTATCTGCTGACGGTGCAGAACTGCGGCGCCACCCGGGATGAGGAAGGTAAGGTGGTGCTGGTGACGGAGGACATCCGCAACGGCAACGGCCGGGCCATCAAGTCCAAGCTGTGGTCCCCCAACCGCATTGACAAGATTGAGGAGCCGGTGAACGCCATCTTCTGGATTATGAAGGACCCTACCCTTCCGCCCATCATCAAGGTCAAGGGAGGGGCGCTGGCTTCCGCCATGGGCGCCACCCTGGCAACCAAGCGGAGCTCTGCGGAGAACCTGCTGAAGGGCGTGGACATCAATGCGCTGGTCTATGAGCCCTATGCCAACCCGTTCCGCACCTATCCGCTGAAGTACGACTATGTGAAGTTCAAACGGCTGGTGGACGAGAGAGGCATTGACTGCTACATCATCAACACCGGTGATTTCATGGGCAAGAAGGTGAAGCCTTCGGATACCCTGGGAATCATTGAGCACATTGTGGAAGGCCAGGCGGAGTTTAAACCCTGGGGGCCTTTCAAGAGTCTGGAGATCATGGAGTGGGAAGGCTTTGTGCCGGATATGCAGGACAGAGAGTACCTGCGCAAGCTCCAGGAGGGCATGAAGCGCCGTCGCCGCTTTATCAGCATGAAGTATACGGAGAAAGAAGGGTACGATCAGCTTCCTTCCGAGGCCCTGGAGGCCATCGAGGAGGTTATCCAGCCGCTGTGCGACCTGGTAGACTGATCCGGTTCCGAAAATTTAAAATATGACGGGCAGAGGTCGCCGGAAACGTTTGCTGTTTTCGGCGGCCTTTTGGCATCCCTCACCACCTGGTTTCGCCGGCCTGGGCGGCCTCCCCGTTTGCCGGGCCTGGAGTGTGCCTGAAAATAAAAAAGACAAGCTATAAAAGAAGTTAAAATTTACAAATTTATGTGAAAAATATTGCAAATTTGAAACAACGCAGTATAATAGAGGCAAAGAAACCGTTGTGTTTGATTTTCGAAAAGGGGGATGGCTATGTCGAAACGAATTATCACCGTGGGACGGCAGTTTGGAAGCAATGGAAGAGCCATAGCCAAGCGGATGGCAGCAGAGTTGAAGTTGAACTTTTACGATAAGGAGCTGATTGAGATGGCCGCCGAGAAGGTGGGGGCAGATCCGGAGCAGTTTGCCGCGGCGGATGAAAAGGGAGCCAACCCGTGGCTGTATGCCGGCAACCACGTGCAGAGCTATCCCAATCATACGCTTCCCATCAACGACGTGCTGTTCAATGTGCAGTGCCAGGTAATCCGGGAATTGGCCAACCGGGAAAGCTGCGTGATTGTGGGCCGGGCAGCTGACTACGTGCTGCGGGACCGGCCGGATATGCTGAATATCTTCATTTACGCGCCCATGGAGGAGCGGCTGAAGACCATCAAAAAGCGTTTCAACATTGATGAGAAGGAAGCCCGGAGCCGGATCCGCAAGCAGGACAAGGACAGAAAATACTATTACAACTATTACACGGACAGCGGCTGGGGAGAGATGGAAAACTATTTCCTGACCATAGACAGCAGCCGCTACGGGATTGAGCAGACCGCCAAGATCCTTGCCGCCACCGTGCGGGCCGTGGAGCTTTGACGGAAAACGGGTGCGCCGCAAGGCGCACCTTTTTTGCGCCTGCGGCTATTTTCCGGAGGGCTGGAATATAGTAAAGGGAAGACAACAGTTTGACGGGGGCCAATGGAAAAACGTTTCGTATGTTTGCTGGCTGCCGTCCTCCTTTTGCTGGTGCCCATTTCGGTCTGGGGAGAGGCAGCTTTATGCTCAGGCGGCGGTGCTGATGGACGCAGATTCCGGCCGGGTGCTGTATGCCAAAAATGGGGATCAGCAGCTTCCCATGGCCAGCACCACCAAGATCATGACCTGTATCCTTGCCCTGGAGGAGGGAAATCTGGAGGATGTGTATGAGGCATCCGCTTATGCGGCATCCATGCCCAAGGTACATCTGGGGGTGCGGCAGGGGGAACAATACCGGCTGGAGGACTTGCTGTACGCCATGATGCTGGAGAGCTACAACGATGCGGCGGTGGTTATAGCGGAGGAGTTGGCAGGGAGTGTGGAGGCCTTTGCGGAGAAGATGAACCAGAAGGCCTGGGAACTGGGCTGCCTGGATACCTACTTTATCACACCCAATACCAACCACAACGCTTTTCTGTCCATGGTGGCCGAGTGTGCCGTGGAGTCCCTGTCCTGGGGGTGGTGCCTGCGGCAGGTGGGAGAATTCTTTTTTGGACGGAAAGAATTTTCAAAACCCCTTGATTTCTGAGCCGGAAACCGGTATAATAAAAAGCGGGAAAAAGGGGATGTACAAAAGTACAGGCAATCTTGTCAGCGGGCGGCCGTATGGTCGCCCACTTCCTCGTTATAAAGATGTTTTCGCGAAAAGCAGAGGAGGTTCAGCCATGAAGAACTGGAAAGAGCTATCCCCGGAGCAGTGGGAGGAGAATCCGTTTACCCTGATCGGAAAAGAGTGGATGCTGGTGGCGGCGGAGAAGGAAGGAAAGGTCAACGCCATGACAGCAGCCTGGGGAGGCCTGGGATTTCTCTGGGGAAAGAATGTAGCCTTTGTATTTATCCGCCCGCAGCGGTATACCAAAGAATTTGTGGATGCGGCGGATACCCTGTCCCTCACCTTCTTTGGTCCGGAGCACCGGCAGATGCTGGGCTATATGGGAAAGGTTTCCGGCCGGGACGAGGATAAAGTACAGAAGGCAGGGTTGACGGTGCTTCACCAGGGGGAGACGCCTTATTTTGACGAGGCCCGCCTGACGGTGATCGGACGAAAGCTGTATGCGCAGGACTTGAAGCCGGAGTGTTTTACGGTGGCGGATTGTGACAGCCGCTGGTACCCGGATAAAGATTATCACACCATGTATGTGGTGGAAGTGGAAAAAATTCTGAAAGCTGAGTAATCCGATATGTTTGCAGCCTTTGTGATTGCGTTTGCCATGTATTCCCGGATCCCCATGCCGCGTCTGGAGTGGACGGAGAAAAACATGCGCTACGCGATATGCTTTTTTCCGTGGATTGGCGCGGTGATCGGCCTGCTGGAAGTGGGATTCTGGCATCTGTGCGGTTTTCTGGAGCTGGGCAGCTGGTTCCGTACCGTGGGACTGACCGTGATTCCGGTGGCGGTCACCGGCGGCATCCACCTGGATGGATTTTTGGATACGGTGGATGCCCGCAGCTCCCATGCGGACCGGGAGCGGAAGCTGGAGATCCTCAAGGATTCCCACACCGGCGCCTTTGCCATACTGGGTGGAATCGTATACTTTCTTCTGACCACCGGCAGCTGGAGCGAGCTGCGGGGGGAGCAGCTGGGGGCAGTGGCCGCCGGCTTTTTTCTGTCCCGCTCCTACAGCGGTTTGGCGGTGGTTTCCTTCCGGCAGGCCCGGAAAAAGGGGATGATGGCCTCTTTTGCGGAGCAGGCGCAAAAGCGCCAGGTGCGCGTAGTGATGCTGGTGAGCATTGTGGCGTGCAGTGCCTTTATGGTCGTACTTTCCCCTCTCTATGGCGGCCTGGCTGCGTTGACGGCGCTGGCGGTGTTCGGCTATTACTGGTATTTTTCCTACCGGGAGTTTGGCGGGGCCACCGGGGATCTGGGCGGCTATTTTGTGCAGGTCTGCGAGCTTTCCATTTTGCTGGTGTCGGTGCTGGCGGAAAGGATGGTGAGCCTGCTGTGAAGATTGTGCTGATTCGCCATGGGGAGACGCCGGGAAACCGGGAAAAGAGGTATGTGGGCACCACAGATGAGAGCCTGACGGAGGAGGGGCGGCGGGCGCTGGAGGGATGCCGGGCGCCGGAGGCGGACCGGATCTACGCCAGCCCCCGCCGTCGTTGCCTGGAAACGGCGGCGATCCTGTACCCGAATCGCCGGGTGACGGTGGTGCCGGGGCTGGCGGAGTGCCGGTTCGGCGCCTTTGAGTATAAAAATTACCGGGAATTGACGGGAAATCCGGATTATCATCGGTGGATCGACAGCGGCGGGACCATCGGCTTCCCGGGGGGGGAGTCCCGTGAGGAGTTTCAGAAACGCTGCCTGGAAGCCTTCCGGTGGGTGCTGGAGGATGCCCGGCAGGCGGAGAGCCGGTCAGCTGCCCTGGTGGTCCACGGCGGCACCATTATGGCGCTGATGTCCGCCCTGAGCGTACCGCCTTCCTCCTATTATGACTGGCAGCTGGGCAACGGTCGCTGGGTGGAGGCGGAGGAGGAGAACGGCCGGCTCTACAGGAAAGTTTTGAAAGAAAGTTAAAAAGAAAACAAACTGAAACGGCGGTTTTTCTTTCGGAAAAATAAACAGAAAAATTTTCTTAATTTTTTCTTGCGAATTTGGATTGAATGCTTTAATATATAACGGGAGAAAAAGCAAATTCTACAAAGAAGAGGTGAAAAACATGACTTTTTTGACAGCCAGTAACGTAAGTCTGGCAGAGGCAATGCAGGAAGGAGCCATGAACATGGTAGTCGGTATGGTTACCGTGTTTGCGGTTCTGATCTTTCTTACCTTCGTGATCTCTCTGTTCAAGTATGTGAACCGGATGGAGCGCTCGGTGACCAAGAACACTCCTGTGGAAGTTTCGGAAAACGCCCCGGCTCCGGCGAAGGCCCCGGCTCCGGTAAAGGCCGCGGCTCCGGTGCAGGCTGCCCCGGCCGGCCCCGGAACCATGGAAAGTGCCCGGGTGCTGGTGGCGGACGAAGTGGAGGGTCCGGTGGCAGCAGCTATTCTGGCAGCAGTGGCAGATACCTGCGGTGGCAATTTTAAAGTAACGTCCATCAAGAAAAGCAAATAAGGTGAAAACAGGAGGAAAGTGAGAGATGAACACTTATAAGATTACGGTAAACGGCGTGACATACGATGTAACGGTAGAGCCTGTAGGCGCGGCAGCCACCGCTCCGGTAGCGGCCCCTGCTCCGGAAGCAGATCCTGCCCCGGCGGCTCCGGTTGGCGAGCCCGGTGGTGTGCGCGTGGAAGCGGCTGTGGCCGGCAAAATCTGGAAGGTTGTGGCTGAGCCTGGCCAGGCGCTGAAGGCTGGAGACAGCATTGTGATTCTGGAAGCCATGAAGATGGAGATCCCGGTGGTGGCTCCTCAGGATGGCACCGTTGCCCAGATCGTCCTCAAGGAAGGAGACCCGGTTGAAGTTGGTGATCTGATCGCCACCATGAACTGATAACCCGAACCTGGAGGAGGAAAGAAAAATCATGAGTATTGGACAAACCTTTTTAAACCTGCTGGATCAGACAGCGTTCTCCACTTTGTACTGGGGCAACTATGTGATGATTCTGGTGGCGTGTGTCTTTTTGTACCTGGCTATTGCCAAGGGCTTCGAGCCTCTTCTGCTTGTTCCCATTTCGTTCGGCATGCTGCTGGTAAATATTTATCCGCCAATCATTGAGGAGGGTGGCCTCCTGTGGTACTTCTACAAGCTGGATGAGTGGTCCATTCTGCCGTCCCTGATCTTCATGGGTGTGGGAGCGATGACCGACTTTGGCCCGCTGATTGCCAACCCCATCAGCTTCCTTATGGGCGCGGCGGCTCAGCTGGGTATCTATGTGGCCTACTTCCTGGCGATGCTGCTGGGCTTCAGCGGCCCTGCTGCTGCTGCCATCTCCATCATCGGCGGCGCAGACGGCCCCACCTCCATCTTCCTGGCCACCAAGCTGGGGCAGACGACCCTGCTGGGGCCCATCGCCGTGGCAGCCTACTCCTATATGGCGCTGGTTCCGCTGATCCAGCCGCCGGTCATGAAGCTGTGCACCACGGATAAAGAGAGAAAGATCAAGATGGGACAGCTTCGCCCGGTTTCCAAGCTGGAGAAGATCCTGTTCCCCGTTGTGATCACCGTTGTGGTCTGCATGATCCTGCCCAGCGTGACGCCGCTGGTGGGCATGCTGATGCTGGG
>CAZSAF010000113.1:0-335 GCA_964604605.1 uncultured Lachnospiraceae bacterium | reverse complement strand
GGGCAACCTGTTCCGGGAGAGCGGCGTGGTCCGTCAGCTGACGGATACCGCCAGCAATGCCCTGATGTACTCGGTGGTTATCCTGCTGGGCACCTCTGTGGGAGCGACCACTTCCGCGGAAGCCTTCCTGCGGGCAGACACGCTGAAGATTGTGGCTCTGGGCCTGGTGGCCTTTGCCTTTGGCACCTTTGGCGGTGTGATGCTGGGCAAGCTGATGAGCAAGCTGTCCGGCGGAAAGATCAACCCGCTGATTGGCTCAGCCGGCGTGTCGGCTGTTCCTATGGCGGCCCGTGTGTCCCAGAAGGTGGGTGCGGAGTATGATCCCACCAACTTCC
>CAZSAF010000112.1:0-8820 GCA_964604605.1 uncultured Lachnospiraceae bacterium | reverse complement strand
CAAGGGATACAGCGATTTTTTCTTTCATCAACTGTCAAAGATGGGACTTTTTGCCGAATGTCAAGCCCTGGGGCCAGAAATTTCGGGCAAATCCACTGCCAAATCCCCGGGCCGGTGGTTCCCCCCTGGAAATTGGGCAGGCGGGCCAATTGAACCGAAGGGCCGGCGCCCAAGGCGCCGGCCCTCCGGAAAACACTGCCGCTCAGGCGTTGGGGTTCTCCACGCCCGGCTCTCCTAGATAAGGATTGTAGTTGATCTGATCTCCGGTCAGCGGGATGCCCGGCCCCTCCGGATCCTCCGCATTAAAGTCATACTCATTGGCTGCCGCCCAGTGATACCACTTGGCGTCCGGATATGCTTCCTTCAGATCATCGGAGAAGGTGCAGCCCCATTTCAGGATCTCATCATCCGTGGATGCTGCTTCCACCTTGGTGCCGTCGGTGTAGGTCAGGCCCGTATCGCCGTTGAAGTAGATCATCTTCATCAGCTCATAGCCCTGAGGGTCGTAGCGGTACAGCTCCTCCCGGGTGTTGATGGGGGAGAGGGTGCCGTCCCAGGTGCCGCTAGCGGACTCCCGCATGGTGCCGTGCCAGATATTGCTGAGGGTGGCAAAGTACTCGGCGCTGTTGCTGCCGGCGTAGGTGTCCTCCGGCCAACGGTTGGAGCCGTCGCTGCCATCCTGGCGCTCATAACCGCGGTTTTCGTATGTGGACTCAATGGCCTCATAGATTTCCGGCGCGTAGATGGGTGTCGCATAGTGGATGGTGTGGGCAAACTCGTGGCCCAGGATGAACTCGCCTTTGTAGCGGGTGTGGGTCAGGTCCCGGAGCAGGTTGGCCTCGGTGGTCTGGCAGATGCCGCCGCCGAACCCTTCCACGTACAGGTACCGCATGTACAGGTCATTGCCGTAGGCGTTCCGCATGTCCGGCTGCTGGTAGGCATGATGGCCGTAGGCAATAATCTGGGCGCCGCCATTGTTTTTGACAATCCCATCGGCAATGCGCTGGCCAATGTTGTCCGTCTCATTGGAGAGGATCTGATCGATATAGGCGTCGGCCAACTCCAGGGACGAACGCTGCACATCGTTGTCTCCGTACACGTAGACGCCGGTGATGGGGCTGCGGTAGGCCTGCCCAGGTACGGCTTAAAGGCCACGTCCCAGCTGTTGTTGCCCAGAGGGTTGTCCGCCCAGTCGCACATCTGGTCGCCATTGGCCACAACCTCCACGGTGAGGGTGCCGTCAATGCCGGCGTTCCGCTCTTCCATCAGCATTTCCACGTTGATGTACTCACCCTTTTCCAGGGCGGTCTCACTGACCTCCAGATCCGGGTCGTTGGCCAGCCATTCCGGGGCGTCCTCCAGATCCGCCTCCGTAAAGCCCATGATGCTGGAGCCAATGGAGCCGGTGCTCAGGTTCACATTGCTGCCGCCATCCTCCGGGTTGCCCAGCTGGAAGGTCAGGGTCTTCCACTGATACCGCTGCGGGGTAAGCGCCGTGTCGCCCTCAGAGCCGCTGAAGACAGTCTCCTGGCCGTCCTTGGTCCAGGTAATCTGCCAGTTATCCGCGGTGCGCAGGGCATCCAGATCCCGCACCTCCCGGTTGAAGATCACCTCCACCTGGTTGGCGGAGATCAGGTTGGCCTCCACAATGGCCAGCGGCGGGTATTCTTCCCCGTTGATGTCGTAATTGTCCACCTGGTTGTGCTTAAACCAGGGCTGGTTCAGGCGGATCTCCGAATCCACGTCGGTGGTGCACTGATCGGCTTCTCCGCAGAGATATTTGAATTCCGTGTAGATCTCAATCAACGCGTCGTACAGCTGCGGATCATACTCCTGCATCTCTGCCCGGGTATTCACCGGGAAGGTCTCCGACTGCCAGGTTCCGTCTGCGGACTCGGGAATGGTCTCATACCAGACCATGGTGCCGTAGGTGAAATAGCTCTGGACATCCTCCATCATCGCCGTGCCGGGCCACAGATTGTTGGCCTGGGCGTTGGTGTAAGCCTCTTCCACATGCTTCACGTAGTTGTAGGTGTCCGGATCATCCTCCAGGCTCAGGGGGAAGTTCTCCCAGCCAGGGGTAACGCCCAGCTCCCAGAACAGCTGCGCAAAATCGTGGATCAACTCATAGCGGTCGCTCTTTGTCCGCTCCATGTCGCCGGTGCTGTCCAGGCGCATCACATCGTCCGCGGTGGTGACAATAATGGGCTTCTCCACGGTGCCGGGAATGGTGCGGCGGGTCTTGGCGTCGCTTTCATTGTACAGCTCCCGGTACTCCGGAGCCATGTACACCGTCTGATCCGAACCCACCACCACAATGGTGACGCCGTTTTCCGTGGCTGCCAGGCCGGTGTAGTCCGACTGTCCCAGAATCTGGCCCATATTGCCGTTGACGTAGCTCAGCACATAATTGTAATCGTAGGTCTCATTCATGCCGGAGTCCTCGTTGCCCATCACCGGAAGGGCTACGTTCTCAGCATACCGTACTTCTGTATAGAAGGGGACGTATTCGGCCGCCTGGGCTTCTGCCCCGTTGACCGATACGGTAACCTCCGCAGACTCCGGATCCTCCACCGGCTCCGCCAGTCGCAGGTTTACCATGCCGTCAAAGTAGGACAGATACTGGTATTCCGCGTCCTGCCCGCCCACCTGAACGTTGAACATCTGGCCGGCCATCTCCTCCGTGACCTCCTCTGCGCAGCCGATCTCAATCTCCTGATCGGTGATCAGGTGGATGTAGCTGACCGCGGACGCCGCCGCCTCTGTCTCTGTACTGGCGGCCTCCGTGTTTCCGCCTCCCGAACACCCGGACGCAAGCAGACCGGCTGTCAACACAAGCAGACAGGCAACAGATAAACTCTTTCTCTTCAAGCAAACACCTCCAATCGCTCTCTTTCACCTTCCCTGGTGTTTCAAAAAGAAAGTACCCTCTTCCGTAAAACTACGGCCTGGCAACGAAGGTACCGTGTTCCTGTGGTGGAATGGAAACAATTCGCACCACATATAATACGCTAGTATATTATTTCGATTTTATCAATAGAATTTCAAAGTAATCTGAAGTTATTTGACATGTATTAAAGATATGCGTCTTTTTAGCAAAAACACCCCGTTGAATATTTTCCCGGTTCATGGTACGATGTATAAATCTTTTGAGGCGTTGGGAAAGGAGGAACCGTGAAAAGGCAGGATACCATTGAGAAATGGAAAGAGAAGATCGTAACGGTATCGCAGAAAATCAGCCGGGACCAGATTCCGGTCTATGGGGCGCAGGCCTCCTTTTTTATCATTGTCTCCGCCATTCCCTTTGCCATGGCCCTGGTCTCCCTGATCCAGTTTTTTATTCCCACGGAGCGTTCGGAGGCCCTTTCCTACCTGCTGAGCATTCTGCCTGCCTCCCTCAGCGATGTGGTGACCTCTGCGGTAAACGACTTTTTCACCACCTCGGCCCCTTCCATTGTCTCCTTCTCCGTGGTGGTGGCCATCTGGAGTGCCTCCAAGGGTATTCTGGCACTGGAGCGTTGCCTGCATGTGATCTATCAGGTCCGCGAGAGACGGAATTTTATTCTCCGGCGGCTGCGGTCCGTGCTCTACACCCTGTTTTTCCTGATTGTGATTGTGGTTACCCTGGGCCTGCTGGTGTTCGGCAACACCATCCAGTCTGCCCTCAGCGCCCACATTCCGATTTTAAACCGGTTTGAGTTTCTGATTTTCGGATTGCGGTCCCTGCTCTCCACCGCCACCTTTGTGGCTGCCTTCTCGGCCATTTACATGGTGCTCTCCGGCGCCAGGCGGCGGTTTCTGCAGGTACTCCCCGGGGTGCTGTTCTCCACCGTGGGCTGGACCGTGTTTTCCTTGATTTACGCTTACTATATCACCAATTTTTCCAATTATACCTATCTGTACGGAAGCCTGGGCGCCATCACCCTGATGATGCTCTGGCTGTATGTCTGCATGATCATTCTTTTGGCCGGCGCCGAGCTGAACGTTTTTTTGGAGTCCCGGCCTTTTTCAAGGGAGCCGAAGTTGCCTGCTGCGCATCCGGGGCCGGAAGATGAATGGAAAAAATAACCTGCTGGTTTTCGCTGTCCACCCGGATGGTCCCCCCGTGGAGTTCCACCAGCTCCTTGGCAATGGCCAGGCCCAGGCCGGCGCCACCGTTTCGGGTGCCCCGGGAGCTGTCCGCCCGGTACATTTTCTCAAACAGCTTCTCCAGCTTTTCCGGGGGAATGGTATCCCCCTGGTTGCGCACCTCCACATGGATGCCTCCGGGCTCCCGGTAGGCGTCTATACAGACGCAGGTGTTCTCATAGCCGTAGGCCACCGCATTCCGGAGCAGGTTGTCAAAGACCCGGGCCAGCTTGTCCGAATCCGCCACCAGCTTCAGCCCCGCCTCTATATCCAGCACCGCCGTCATGCCTTTTTCCGCCAGCACCGGATAGAACTCATCCGCAATCTGGTACAGCATCATGGTCAGGTCCACCCGGCTTTTCTCCAGCACGATCCCCTGGGTGGTAAAGCGGGTGATGTCAAAGAATTCATTGATCAGCTGCTCCAGCCGGTAGGCCTTCTCCACCGCAATGTCCACATACTTGGCCCGCTGCTCCACCGGCAATTCCGGATTTTCCTGCAGCAGGGACAGGTAGCCGATCACCGAGGTCAGGGGGGTTTTCAGGTCATGGGCCAGGTAGGCCAGCATGTCGTTTTTCTGCTGCTCCGCCTCCCGGCTTTCCTGTTCCCGCCGCTGCAGGCGGCTGCGCAGCTCCACCAGGCCCATCTCTACCTCCTTTAAGTCCGGCGGAAAGGCCTCAATCTCCGCATCCTCATCCACCAGGGCTGTAAGGGAATGGATCACCCGCTCCAGGTACCGCAGGTTTTTCCGGGCCTCCAGGGCGCAGATAACCACCGCCCCCATACAGTACAGCAGGGCAAACAGCAGCTCCTTTTTATCCCGCAGGGAGCGCATCAGCGAGTCTCCCAGCACATCCTGGAACCAGAGGGAAATAGCCCCCCGGTAAAACAGATAGTAGCAGGCCATCAAAAGCAGCAGGATCAGGGTATAGATCAGCAGATTCCGGAACATCCGGCTGAAGGACCGCCGCTTGACCAGGCGCAGCTCTTTTTTCTTCTTACTTTTCAATTTTGTACCCTACTCCCCAAACAGTCTTAATGTACTTAGGATTCCGGGGGCGCTCCCCCAGCTTTTCCCGGAGGCGGCGGATGTGGACCATCACCGTGTTGTTGCAGTCCAGATACTCCTCCCCCCACACCGTCTCAAACAGCTGCTCGGAGGAGACCACCTTGCCATCATTCTCACAGAGTGTCCAGAGGATCTTAAACTCAATGGGCGTCAGGGCAATGGGCTTCCCGTACAGGGTGCACTCGTGGCGCTCATTGTCGATCACCAGGCCGCCGATCTCATAGACCTCCCGCGACTCCTCCTGGGCCTGGTCGTTATAGCTCTTATACCGGCGCAGCTGGGCCTTCACCCGGGCTATGACCTCCAGGGGATTAAAGGGCTTGGTGATATAATCGTCGGCGCCGATGGTCAGCCCCCGGATCTTGTCCACATCCTCAATCTTGGCGGTGAGCATGATAATGGGGTAATTGTGGCGCTCCCGGATGGTCTTGCACAGGGTAAAGCCATCGGTATCCGGCAGCATCACATCCAAGATGGCCAGGTCCAGCTTCTGCTCCTCCACCACCCGCAGGGCGCTGACCCCGTCGTAACATTTGTGGATCTCATAGCCCTCGTTCATCAGGTACAGCTCAATGAGATCCGCAATCTCCTTTTCATCGTCCACAACCAAAATCTGATCACTCATGTTTTTCACTCCTGACCGCCTCCGCATACTGCCACCTCCAGGGACAGTGTAGGAGGCTTTTGTATCCAACTTGTAACCGGCTCCGGGAAGTCAAACCGGGGCGTGTGCCGGCGCCGCCGTGTCTGTCAGCAGCAGCGGAAACGCCGCCTCACCGCCCCGGGCCTTCACCCGCTCCATGAGCCAGGAAAAATCCTCGCTGCCCTCGGAAGGGCCCTGGAGATAGGAGGTGGTCCGGATCTCCGGATACTCCCGACGGCAGACCTGCTGAATCCGGCGGCACAGGGAAAGGCTGCTCTCCACCGAAGGGGCGCCTCCCACCCGCTGTATCTCACAGGACACCCCCCTCCATGGAGGCGGCCCCTTCCAGAATCCGCCGGGCGTTTTCCTCCATGTAATCGTTGATCTCCGTGGTGGCGCCCCGGACTTCCAGCTCCAGCCTTCCCCAGTCTGCCACCACATTCCGGCCGCTACCGGCCTCCATGTGGCCCACGTTGACCCGGGAGGCGCCGGCGCTGTGCCGGGGAATCCCATACAGGGCAGACACCGCCGCTGCCATGGCCGGCATGACGCTGCGGCCCTTCTCCGGGAATCTGCCCGCATGGGCTGCCTGGCCCCGGAACACCGCGTCCAGCTTGGTGGTGGCCAGGGAGCCAAAGGCCCCGGGGACCACATCGCAGTCCCCCTCCGGCCGGCTGCGGCCAAAGATATGGGTGCCCAGGAGGAAATCCACGTCATCCAGGAAGCCGGATTCTGCCACGGCGCGTCCTCCCCGGACCCCCTCCTCCGCCGGTTGGAACACCAGCTTCAGGGTCCCGCTCCAGGAATCCGGAATCGCCCGGAGGATGGCCGCCACCCCCAGCCCCATGGCCGTGTGGCCATCGTGGCCGCAGGCGTGCATGACCCCCGGATGTGCGGAGGCAAGGGGCAGGCCGGTCTCCTCCTGAATGGGAAGGGCATCCAGGTCACAGCGGAGGACCGCCACCGGGCCGGGGCCGTTGGCAAGCACCGCCGTCACCCCGGTGAAGCCGCCCCGCAGGGGCGTAAGCTCCGCCTCCGGCACCCCCTCCTGCCGGGCCTGCTGCCGGATTTTCTGATTCATCTGCCACATCCTCCTTTCGGACTGTTCTTCCTGGTGTCTGGAGGTATACCGTTGTACAAACACCAGCGGCATTCCCACCACTTTCGGACATTATAGCAGATTTTGCGGTTTTTGACGAGCCTTTTCCCGAAGCAGACAACGGCTCCGGCTACAATACCGTTGGAAAGCAAAAAACTCTATGGGAATAGACAAGCCATCTCCATAGAGTTTTCCGTTCTTCTTTTTTCCGCGTCTGGCCACTATGCCAGTTTTACTTTTTCTTTCAGCTCTTTTACATCTTTCTCAAGGATGATCAGCTTGAGTTCCACGATCTCCTTGAACGCTCCCAACTCCTGTGCCTTGGCGTGGTATTCCTCCAGGCTGCGCGATACGTCATAGTGACCTTCCGCAATGATCTGGATTTGTTTGGAAAGATCATTTTCAATGGCCAATTCCATTTTCCGTGTGCGGGAATCCACTTCGGCAAGCCTGTTGTCCACGCAATTCAGCTGTGTTTTCATATCGAACACCGTAGTCTTCAGATCTGCCACGTCTGTTTTCAGACCTGCTACGTCTGTTTTCACGCCTGCCACGTCTGTTTTCACGCCTGCCACGTCTGTTTTCAGCCCCGCCACGTCTCTTTTGACATCTTCGATGCCCTGCGCCATCTGTTCCATGAGTTCGAACATTTTTTCGTTCATATAAGACCTCCGTAGTCCGACCAATGAAGGAACGACTCTGCATCTGACTGCCACCAAGTTGGTGTCAATCGTATTTCCGTTCCGTGAACCCCACACCCCTATCATAGCATATTGAGAGCGGTGGCGCAACTACTATTTTTCTGGAAAGCGGGAAATTTACGGAGCGTGCCAGCCAAGGTCCTGCCATTCTACAGATTTTCGTTCTGGATGGCCGTGAGAATGGCGGGCACCACCTGTTTCTTCCGGGATACCACCCCGGGCAGATACAGATTGTCCTGGGGTTCCTGGTGGAAGGCCACGGCGGCCGCCTCGGCTGCCCCCTCCCCCTGGCACAGGAGCAGGGTGCTCTCCTCCAGGATGTTGGTGAGCATGAAGAATGCCATATCCACTGTCTTCTCCCCCAACACCTTTTCCATGTAAGGCTTCAGGCGCACCTGCAACTCCTCCATGTCCTTCCGGGACATCATGTTGACCTGGCCGATTCCCAGAATTCTCTCCCCTGCATTGAACTTTTTGTAATCCTGGTAGAAGATTTCCTCCGGCGTGCGGTTAGCAAAATTGCTGCCCGCCGCAAACATTTCCTGGGCATATTCCTCCACCTGGATTCCGGCAATGGCCGCCAGCTCCTCCGCCGCCTTCTGATCCTCCGGCGTGCAGGTGGGGGAGCGGTACACCAGCGTATCCGAAAGGATGGCCGAGCACAGCAGTCCGGCCACATCCGGCTTCACCTCCACCCGGTTTTCCTTATACATCTGATAGATGATGGTGGCGGTGCAGCCCAGCGGCTGGTTCCGGAAAAATACCGGGTTCATGGTCTCCAGGCTGCCCAGCCGGTGGTGGTCAATAATTTCCAAGATCTCCGCGTCCTCAATGCCGTCCACCGCCTGGGACCGTTCGTTGTGGTCCACCAGGATCACCTGCTTCCGTTTGGCTCCCAGCAGCTTCCGCCGGGAGATCATGCCCAGCAGCCGGTTATCCTTGTCCACCACCGGGAAATCCCGGTGCCGGTACTTGGTCATGGTATCCTTCACATCGTCAATAAAATCGTTGGGATGGAAGGTGATCAGGTTCTCCTTCTTCATATAAAAGTCGATGGGGATACTCTGGTTGATCAGTCGGGCCACGGTAAAGGTGTCATAGGGTGTCTCAATCACGGAGCAGTTTTTCTCCTGGGCCAGCTTGGTGATGGTCCGGGAGACCTTGGCCCCGGCAGTGATGA
>CAZSAF010000111.1:0-8890 GCA_964604605.1 uncultured Lachnospiraceae bacterium | reverse complement strand
AGGCCACGGTGGCACCCACCATGGGGTTGTTGCCCATGCCGATGAGGCCCATCATTTCCACGTGGGCGGGCACAGAGGAGGAGCCGGCAAACTGGGCGTCCGAATGCATACGGCCCATGGTATCGGTCATGCCGTAGGAGGCAGGGCCTGCGGCCATGTTATCCGGATGCAGGGTCCGGCCGGTGCCGCCGCCGGAGGCCACGGAGAAGTATTTCTTGCCAGCCTCAATCCGCTCCTTCTTGTAGGTGCCGGCCACCGGGTGCTGGAACCGGGTGGGGTTGGTGGAGTTGCCGGTGATGGACACGTCCACATTCTCCTTCCACATAATGGCCACGCCCTCCCGCACATCGTTGGCACCGTAGCAGTTGACCTTGGCCCGGGGACCGTGGGAGTAGGACTTGCGGAAGACCTCCTTCAGCTCTCCGGTGTAGTAGTCGTACTGGGTCTCCACGTAGGTGAAGCCGTTGATCCGGGCAATAATCTGCGCCGCGTCCTTGCCCAGGCCGTTGAGGATGACCCGCAGCGGTTTCTGTCGTACCTTGTTGGCCTTCTCCGCAATGCCAATGGCGCCCTCCGCCGCCGCAAAGGACTCATGCCCTGCCAGGAAGCAGAAGCAATCGGTGTCCTCCTCCAGCAGCATCTTGCCCAGGTTGCCATGGCCCAGGCCCACCTTCCGCTGGTCCGCCACGGAACCGGGAATGCAGAAGGCCTGCAGCCCCTCGCCGATGGCTGCCGCGGCGTCCGCAGCCCGGCGGCAATCCTTCCGGATGGCAATGGCGGCGCCCACAATATACGCCCAGCAGGCGTTCTCAAAGCAGATCGGCTGAATTTTCTTTACCTGGTCGTAGATCTCCAGGCCCGCGTCCCGGGTAATCTTCTCCGCCTCCTCAATGGAGGAGATGCCGTAGCTTTTCAGCACGCCGTTGATTTTATCAATTCGTCTCTCATACGATTCAAACAAAGCCATATTGAATTTCCTCCTACTGATCACGTCCGGCGCGCCGGCTTACTCTTTTCTGGGGTCTACGATCTTCACCGCATCTTCCACCCGGCCGTACTGTCCCTTGGACTTTTCCCAGGCGGTGTTGGGGTCGTCCCCCTTCTTGATGAAGTCCGTCATCTTCCCCAGGTTCACAAACTGATAGCCGATGATCTCATCGTTCTCATCCAGGGCAATACCGGTGACATAGCCCTCGGCCATCTCCAGGTAGCGGGGGCCCTTCTTCAGGGTGCCGTACATGGTACCCACCTGGGAGCGGAGCCCCTTGCCCAGATCCTCCAGGCCTGCGCCCACCGGCAGTCCCTCCTCGGAGAATGCACTCTGGCTGCGGCCGTAGGCAATCTGCAGGAACAGCTCCCGCATGGCCGTGTTGATGGCGTCACATACCAAGTCCGTATTCAATGCCTCCAGCACCGTGCGTCCGGGCAGGATCTCCGCCGCCATGGCCGCCGAATGGGTCATGCCGGAGCAGCCGATGGTCTCCACCAGCGCTTCCTGGATAATCCCATCCTTCACGTTCAGCGTCAGCTTGCAGGCTCCCTGCTGGGGGGCGCACCAGCCCACGCCGTGGGTCAGGCCGGAAATATCCTTCACTTCCTTCACCTGCACCCATTTGGCTTCCTCCGGAATCGGCGCTGCGCCGTGGGCCACACCCTGGGCCACCGGACACATCATCTCCACCTCATGGCTATAAATCATACTTTTTTCCTCCTCCGCGTCTTCTATCAAACCGGTCGATGCCGGGGCAGGCTTTCCGCCTCCCCGGTACCGGCCGCACTGTCATGGTTACTCAGCCTTCTGCAGCAGGGAAACGCCGGTCATCTCCGGCGGCTGGAGCAATCCCATCATCTCCAGCAGCGTCGGCGCAATATCGCAGAGCCGTCCGCCCTCCTTCAGGGTCCAGGCGGGATCGCTGTTTACCAGCACAAAGGGCACCGGGCTGGTGGTGTGGGCGGTAAAAGGCTCCCCGGTCTCCGGATCCAGCATCTGCTCCGCGTTTCCGTGGTCGGCGCAGAGGAACATCTGCCCGTCCGCCGCCAGCAGCGCCTCCACGGCCCGTCCCACGCAGGTATCCACTGCTTCCACCGCCTTCACCGCCGCCGGAATCACGCCGGTGTGGCCCACCATATCCGGGTTAGCAAAGTTGATGATGATCACATCGTACTTGCCGCTGCCGATGGCCTCCACCAGCTTGTCGCAGACCTGGTAGGCGCTCATCTCCGGCTGCAGGTCATAGGTGGCCACCTTGGGAGACGGCACCAGAATCCGTTCCTCCCCGGGGTTGGGCTCCTCAATGCCGCCGTTAAAGAAGAAGGTGACATGGGCATACTTTTCCGTCTCTGCCAGCCGCAGCTGCCGCAGTCCCTGGGACGCCAGGTATTCCCCCAGGGTGTTGTCCAGCTCATCCTTGGGGAAGGCAACCAGCGCATGGGGAATGGTGGCATCATATTCGGTGAAGCACACATAGGTCAGATCCCGCAGCTGCTCCCGGGGGAAACCCTGGAAATGATCATCCAAGAAAGCGCGGGTCAGCTCCCGGGCCCGGTCCGGCCGGAAGTCAAAGAACACAGCCGAATCCCGGGCCCGTACCATGGCCAGGGGCTCTCCTGCCGCATCCGTCACAATCAGCGGCTCCACAAACTCATCGGTGACGCCCCGGTCGTAGGAATCCTGCACCGCCGCCATCACATCCGTAATTTTCTGTCCTTCTCCCCTGGTCAAGGCAAAGTAAGCCCGGGAGACCCGCTCCCACCGGTTGTCCCGGTCCATGGCGTAATACCGGCCCATGACCGTGGCAATCTGCCCCACGCCGATCCGGTCGATCTCATCCTGCAGCTCCCGCAGGAACTCCAGTCCGGAGGTGGGCGCCGTGTCCCGGCCGTCCAGGAAACAGTGGACGTACACCTGGGTCAGGCCCAGGCCCTTAGCCATCTCCAACAGCGCATACAGGTGGCTGTTGTGGCTGTGTACGCCGCCGTCGGACAGCAGACCCCACAGATGCACCGCCGTGCCCCGCTCCCGGGCATTGCGGAATGCCTGAAGCAGATAGTAATTTTCAAAAAAGCTGCCGTCCTCAATGGCCTTGGTGATCTTGGTCAGGTCCTGATAAACAATCCGGCCGGCGCCCATGTTCAGGTGCCCCACCTCGGAGTTTCCCATCTGCCCCTCCGGCAGGCCCACCGCCAGGCCGCTGGCAGCCCCCTTCACAAAAGGATACTCACGCATCAGCCGGTCCAGGTTGGGCGTACAGGCCATGGCCACCGCATTGCCCTCCCGGCTCTCCCGGAGGCCAAAGCCGTCCAGGATCATCAATATGGTTGGTTTCTTCATTCTCGAATCCTTCTTTATGACTTTCGGTTTCCGCTGGCTTTCCAAGCCTTATTTCCAATGGACAATCTGTCCAAAATCCGGCTTCAGGCTGGCGCCGCCCACCAGGCCGCCGTCAATATCCGGCTGGGAGAAGAGCTCCGCCGCATTGGCCGGGGCCACGCTGCCTCCGTACTGAATCCGCACCTGCTCCGCCACCTCCGGGCCGTAGAGCTCGCCCATCAGCTGCCGGATGGCGTGGCACACTTCCTGTGCCTGGCCGCTGGTGGCCACCTTGCCGGTGCCAATGGCCCAGATGGGTTCGTAGGCAATCACCGCCGCAGCCGCCTGCTCCGGGGTAATCTCCTGGAAGGCAATCTTAATCTGCTGGCGGATCCAGTCGATGGTAATCCCCTGCTCCCGCTGCTTCAAGGTCTCGCCGCAGCAGATAATAGGGGTCAGTCCGTGGGCAAAAGCCGCCTTCACCTTCCGGTTGACCATCTCGTCCGTCTCGGCAAAATATTCCCGCCGCTCCGAATGGCCCAGGATCACGTGGGAAACCCCCGAGTCCACCAGCATATCCGGGGCAATTTCCCCGGTGTAAGCGCCCTTTTCCTCAAAGTACATGTTCTCCGCGCCAATCCGGATGTTGCTGCCCTTGGCCGCCTCCACCGCCGGCACAATGTCAATGGCCGGCACGCAGCAGACCACCTCGGCCTCCGCATCCGCTACCAGCGGCACCAGCTGGCGGATAAACTCCGCCGCCTGGCTGGGGGTTTTGTTCATCTTCCAGTTACCGGCTATAATCATTCTTCTGGACATATCCTGTCCCTCCTATTTGTCATCTGCCGCCGCTACGCCGGGCAGCTCTTTTCCTTCCAAAAACTCCAGGGAGGCGCCGCCGCCTGTGGAGATATGGGTCATCTTGTCCCCAAAGCCCAGCTGGTTCACCGCCGCCGCCGAATCGCCGCCGCCGATGATGGTGATGGCAGAGATTTCCGCCAGGGCCTTGGCCACCGCAATGGTGCCTGCCGCAAAGTTGGGCATTTCAAAGACGCCCATGGGCCCGTTCCACACCACGGTCTTGGCATCCTTCAGAGCGTCCGCAAACAGCTGGCGGGTTTTGGGGCCAATGTCCAGGCCCATCTCATCCGGCTGAATGTCATCCTCCGCTACCCGGGAAGGGGCGTCGTTGGCAAATTCCTTGGCCACCACCGTATCCACGGGGATCAGCAGCCGCACGCCCTTTTCCTCCGCCTTCTTCATCATCTCCGCCGCGTAGTCCAGGTAGTCTGCCTCCAGCAGGGATTTGCCCACCTCCTGACCCTTGGCCTTCATAAAGGTGTAGGCCATGCCGCCGCCGATGATCAGGGTGTCCACCTTGTCCAGCAGGTTTTGGATCACGGAGATTTTGCTCGACACCTTGGAGCCGCCCAGGATGGCCACAAAGGGGCGCTCCGGGTTCTCCACCGCATTGCCCAGGAAGTCGATCTCCTTCTGCATCAGGTAGCCTACAGCGCAGGTGTCCACGTACTGGGTGACACCCACGTTGGAGCAGTGGGCCCGATGGGCCGTGCCAAAGGCGTCGTCCACAAAAATGTCTGCCAGGGAGGCCAGGTCTTTGCTGAAAGCCTCACCGTTTTTGGTCTCCTCCGGGCGGAACCGGGTATTCTCCAGCAGCATCACCTCTCCGTCCTTCAGTTCCTCCGCCGCCTTCCGGGCATTGGGCCCCACCACCGTGTCATCCGCCGCAAATTTCACTTCCTGCCCCAGCAGCTGGCTAAGGCGCTGGGCCACCGGCGCCAGGGAGAACTTGGGATCCGGTCCCTTGGGCTTTCCCAGATGGGAGCAGAGGATCACCCGCCCGCCGTCTGCCAGAAGCTTCTGAATGGTAGGGAGGGCAGCAACCAGGCGCACCTCATCGGTGATCTTTCCGTCCTGCAGCGGCACATTGAAATCACAGCGCACCAGCACCCGCTTTCCCTTTACCTGAATGTCATCAATGGATTTTTTGTTCAGCATACTCCGTACTCCTTTCACTCTCTGCCGTGTCTCCCACGGCATCCAGTTACACCCCAGGGTGTTTCCCAACCGCCTCCGCGATTCCGGACTGCGTATTTCGTATTCATTTTAACAAATAATCGCTGGGAGCGCAAGGTTCGGCCCGGTATTTTCCTACAAAATCAGGGAAATACATATTTTTCGCAAAACGGCAATCCGGTCTGCCTGCTGTCGCTTTCCTGGCCTCAAAGCTGATCAAAATTCAGGCGGAGTCCACCGTCCGGCAGGCTCCGCCCCATATACTGGCCTTGCTTATTTGCTCAGCTCTGCAAAGTATTTGATGGTCCGCACCATCTGGGAGGTGTAGGACAGCTCGTTGTCATACCATGCCGCGCATTTTACCAGGGTCTTGCCGCCTTCCATGGGCATCACCTGGGTCTGGGTGGCATCAAACAGGGAGCCTTCCCGGATTCCCACCACATCGGAGGAAACCAGCGCCTCCTCCGTGTAGCCAAAGGAAGGGTTCACCGCTGCCTTCATGGCTGCATTCACGTCCTCTTTGGTCACGCTCTTCTCCACCACCGCAACCAGCTCGGTCAGGGAACCAGCCGTCACCGGCACCCGCTGAGAGGTTCCGTCCAGCTTGCCAGCCAGCTCCGGAATCACCAGGCCGATGGCCTTGGCCGCTCCGGTGGAGTTGGGAACAATGTTCACCGCTGCCGCACGGGCTCTGCGGAGGTCGCCCTTTCTGTGAGGGCCATCCAGCAGCATCTGATCGCCGGTGTAGGCGTGGATGGTGGTCATAAAGCCCTTCTCAATGGGGGCCAACTTATTCAGGTGATAAGCCATGGGAGCCAGGCAGTTGGTGGTGCAGGAAGCCGCGGAGATGATGGTATCCTCCGGCTTCAGGGTATTCTCATTGACGCCAAACACAATGGTGGGCAGGTCATTGCCCGCCGGTGCCGAGATCACCACCTTCTTAGCGCCTGCATCCAGATGCGCCTGGGATTTGGCCTTGGAGGTGTAGAAGCCGGTGCACTCCAGCACCACATCTACCCCCAGCTCCTTCCAGGGCAGGTTGATGGCATCCTTCTCCTTATAAATCGTAATCTCCTTGCCGGCCACCACAATGCTGTTCTCCTTGGCCTCCACCGTGTCCCGCTTCTCATAGGGGCCCTGGGCCGAATCATACTTCAGCAGGTGGGCCAGCATCTCCGGGCTGGTCAGATCGTTGATAGCTACAATTTCATAGCCCTCTGCCTCAAACATCTGCCGGAATGCCAGGCGTCCAATTCTTCCAAATCCATTGATTGCTACTCTTACAGCCATTTCCGTAACCTCCTGATTATTGACACATCGTTTTGTTTTCTCATTTCGGCTTTAGTATAACAAGGAAAATTTTTTCCCGCAAGGAGGGAATCCATCTTTTCTTCCGCTGCCCCTTTTCCTCCTATTATTGTCCCGTCTTCCTGTATATTTCCCCCGTGTTTTCTGTTAAATTCGTACAAATTTCCCGTGTTTTCTCGTTTCCTCTTTTCTTTTCTTTGTGTGCAACTCCTTCCACTTTCATTAATTCTTTTTGCAAAAGTGGTTTCCGCATTGACATCTCAGGGAATTTTCCGTATAATTTCCATAGTTGAACTAAAATTGCCAAGAACTCAAGGTGGTATCCGTCATGGCACATACAACTCAGATTAAGCGGATCAACCGCAATGAAATTTATCGTTTTATCTACGGTGAAAACGGGGTCTCCCAGCAGGAAATTGCCCTCCGTCTTTCCCTCAGCATGCCTACGGTCAATCAAAATCTGTCTGTACTGCGGCAGCTGGGGCTCATTGAGGAGAGCGGAACCTTTGAATCTACCGGTGGCAGGAAAGCCAAGATCATCCGTTGTGTGCCGGACGCGCGGATCGCCCTGGGCCTGGACATTACCGCCAACCATATCAGTCTGGTGGCCATCAATATGAAAGCGGACGTGCTCCAGTACAGCCGCATCCGCCACCGGTTTGTGGACAGTCTCTTCTATTATAATACCCTGGGGAAATTTATTGATTCCTTTATTGACCGGAACCATCTGGACCGGGATAAGATTCTGGGCCTGGGTATCTGCCTGCCCGCCATTATCGCGGAAGACCGGCAAACCGTGACCTATGCCAAAGCGGTGCCGGTTCCCCCGGATCTGTACCAGAAGCTGAAGCCTTACGTGCCGATTCCTTTTTTTCTGTTTAACGATGCCAACTCTGGCGGCTTTGCAGAATCCTGGAACATGGAGCGGGAGGATTCCCTGGTCTACCTCTCCCTGAGCAACAGTGTGGGAGGCGCGATTGTCCAGAACAACCAGCTTTATATGGGAACAAACCAAAAAAGCTGCGAGTTTGGCCATGTAACTCTGATCCCAGACGGGAAACCCTGCTACTGCGGCAAAAAGGGCTGCCTCAATGCTTACTGTTCTGCCAGCCTTCTCTCCGACATGACAGAAGGAAAAATGCAGCGCTTTTTCAGCTATGTCAAGGAGGGGCAGGAGCCCTACACCTCTGCTTTTCACCAATACCTGGAATACCTGGCCATTGCGGTAAACAACCTGCGGATGCACTACGACTGTGACATCGTACTGGGAGGCTACGTAGGCTCCTATATGGGCGATTATCTGGAGGAGTTTTGGGAAATGGTCCGGAAACGCAATCCCTTTGAGGAAAAGGAACCCTATATTTTCTGCTGCCGGTATAAGTTTGAGACCGCTGCCATTGGAGCCGCCCTGTATTATATTGATGAATTTATCAAAAGTATCTGATTCCCCGGAAAGTTCCCGGCATTCACGCCGGATGTTCCGCCTTCGGCTGAAGCCGACGGGCCAGGCGGGGCACAAAGGGATACAGCCCCACCACGCTGACCACGTTGGAGACCGTGTGAAACAAGGCAAGCCCCACCGGGGAAACCGGCATAGCCGCCCATTGGGGCCTGCTGGCAAAAAGGAAAGCGCAGAGCGGGCACAGCACCACTGCCCCGGCCAGATTAAAAATCAAATGAAACCGGGAGGCTGCCCTGGCCTCCGATCCCAAACCGGCACCAGCCGCCAGCGTCGTCAGGCAGGTGCCGCAGGGAAACCAGCCAAGCCGTAACCGTGGTTCCCACATTGGCCCCCATAATCAGATCCAATGCCTGGCGCAGCGGCAGCGTCCCCGCTTCCGCCATGCCCACCACCATCACAGTCACCGCCGTACTGCTCTGAACCGCCCCGGTGACGCCGCAGCCCAGGAGAATCGTCCGGATCCGTCCTTTGGTCAGGCGCAGCAGCGCTCGGCGAAAACCGCCCTCCGAAATCCGCTGCCCTGCCTCCATAGAATCGCTCATCTGGTGAACCCCGTACAAAAAGATCGCTACCCCGCCTAAAAAATAGAACAAAAAATCCCCCCATCCGCTTCACATCCGGCCCGGTACCCGTACCACAGGCGTGTTCTTCCCTTATTATCCTATGGCGGGGTGAGGGAATTATGAAGGGGATGGGGGAGCTTTATGGCGGAGTTTGTAAAGATATTTGTCGTATTCCCGCAGATGTTTTCGGTTCTTTCTTGGTGGAATGAC
>CAZSAF010000110.1:0-8893 GCA_964604605.1 uncultured Lachnospiraceae bacterium | reverse complement strand
GCCTCAGCCGCTGCTGGACCGGATGGACATCATTGAGGTGTCCAGCTATACGGAGAATGAAAAGTTCCACATCGGCAAGGACTATCTGATCGCCAAGGAGCTGGAAAAGAACGGGCTGACGCCGGAGCAACTTTCCATCAGCGACAAGGCCCTGCGGAAGATCATCCACCACTATACCCGGGAGGCCGGGGTCCGGAGCCTGGAGCGGCGGATCGGCGACCTGTGCCGGAAGGCGGCCCGGGAGCTGCTGGAAGGGCAGGACGAGGGCAAAAAGCGGGTGCGGGTCACCGAGAGCAACCTGGAGAAATACCTGGGCAAGGAGAAGATCCTCTTTGACGCTGCCAACGAGGAGGACCAGGTGGGAATCGTCCGGGGGCTGGCCTGGACCAGCGTCGGCGGCGATACCCTCCAGGTGGAGGTGAATCAGATGCCCGGGGAAGGCAAGTTGCAGCTCACCGGCCAGATGGGGGATGTGATGAAGGAGTCGGCCCAGGCCGGCATCAGCTACATCCGCTCCGTGGGCCGGCAGTACGGTGTGGATGACGACTATTTTGAGAAGCACGACATTCACATTCACATCCCCGAGGGGGCGGTGCCCAAGGACGGCCCCTCTGCCGGCATCACCATGGCCACCGCCGTGCTTTCGGCGGTTACCGGCAAGCTGGTGAAGGCGGATCTGGCCATGACCGGGGAGATCACCCTACGGGGCCGGGTGCTGCCGGTGGGCGGCCTTAAGGAGAAGCTGCTGGCGGCCAAGATGGCCGGCATCCATCAGGTGCTGGTACCGGCCAAGAACCGGCCGGACATCCAGGAGCTGTCCGCGGAGATTACCCGGGGTATGGAGATTGTATACGTCTCCTCCATGGAGGAGGTATTGGAGAGAGCACTGGTATGATTATTAAAAACGTGAACCTGGAGACCGTCTGCGGCATCACCAGCCCGCTGCCGGACAACACGCTGCCGGAGTACGCCTTTGCGGGCAAGTCCAACGTGGGCAAGTCCTCCCTGATCAACGCGCTGATGAACCGGAAGGCTTATGCCCGCACCTCCGCCCAGCCGGGGAAGACCCAGACCATCAATTTCTACAATATCAACGGGGAATTGTACCTGGTGGACCTGCCGGGCTACGGCTACGCCAAGGTTTCTGCATCGGAGAAGGAAAAATGGGGCAAGATGATTGAGAAATACCTGCACCGTTCCCGGATGCTGCGCCAGGTGTTCCTGCTGGTGGACATCCGCCATGCGCCGGGGGCCAACGACCAGCAGATGTACCAGTGGATCTGCGCCAATGGCTGGCAGCCGGTGGTCATTGCCACCAAGCTGGACAAGATCAAGCGCAGCCAGACCCAAAAGCAGCTGCGGCTGATCCGGGAGGCCCTGGGGGCCGGGCCGGAGGTGACGGTGATTCCTTTTTCCGCCGAGACCAAGCAGGGGCGGGAAGAGATTTACGCTTTGATGGAAAACGATATTCAGAGAGGAGAAGAGTAGAATGGATTGCATCAGTATCCGGGATTTGCATCGGGAGCCGGAAAAATACGCGGGGAAACAGGTGACGGTCTGCGGTTGGGTCCGGAACCTGCGGGATTCCAAGAGCTTTGGCTTCCTGGTGGTAAACGATGGCAGCTTTTTTGAGCCGCTGCAGATTGTCTACCACGACACCATGGAGAACTTCAGCGAGATCTCCAAGCTCAACGTGGGGGCGGCCCTGATTGCGGAGGGCCAGCTGGTCCTGACCCCCCAGGCCAAGCAGCCCTTTGAGCTGCAGGCGGAGAAGATCACTGTGGAGGGCCCTTCCACGCCGGACTACCCGCTGCAGCCCAAGCGCCACTCCATGGAGTTCCTGCGGACCATCACCCACCTGCGTCCCCGGACCAACACCTTCCAGGCGGTATTCCGGATCCGCTCCCTGGCGGCCTACGCCATCCACCGGTATTTCCAGGAGCGGAACTTTATCTATGTCCACACGCCTCTGATCACCGGCAGCGACTGTGAGGGCGCCGGGGAAATGTTCCAGGTGACCACCCTGGATCTGGAGAATGTGCCCAAGCTGCCGGACGGCTCCGTGGACTTCAGCAAGGATTTCTTCAACAAGCAGACCAGCCTGACCGTCAGCGGCCAGCTGAACGGGGAAACCTTTGCCATGGCCTTCCGGAACATCTACACCTTTGGCCCCACCTTCCGGGCGGAGAACTCCAACACCACCCGCCACGCGGCGGAGTTCTGGATGATTGAGCCGGAGATGGCCTTTGCGGACCTGCAGGACGACATGCAGGTGGCGGAGGGGATGCTGAAATACGTGATCCGCTACGTCATGGAGCAGGCGCCGGAGGAGATGAAATTCTTCAACCAGTTTGTGGACAAGGGGCTGCTGGAGCGGTTGAACCATGTGGTGGAGTCCGAGTTTGGCCATGTGACCTACACCGAGGCGGTGGAGCTGCTGGAGAAGAACAACGACCACTTTGACTACAAGGTTTCCTGGGGCTGCGACCTGCAGACGGAGCACGAACGGTACCTGACGGAGCAGATCTTCAAACGGCCGGTGTTCGTCACCGACTACCCCAAGGAGATCAAGGCCTTCTATATGAAGCAGAACCCGGACGGCAAGACCGTGGCGGCCATGGACTGCCTGGTACCCGGCATTGGGGAGATCATCGGCGGCAGCCAGAGAGAGGACGATTATGAGAAGCTGCAGACCCGGATGCAGGAACTGGGGCTGAAGGAGGAGGACTATAAGTTCTACCTGGATCTGCGGAAGTACGGCAGCGCCCGCCATGCCGGCTTTGGCCTGGGCTTTGAGCGGCTGATCATGTACATCACCGGCATGGGCAACATCCGGGATGTGATCCCGTTCCCCCGGACCGTGAACAACTGTGATCTGTAATAAACCATCTGAGATGAATACAAACAGGCGGCGTTTTTGCGCCGCCTTGTTTTTATCCCCTCCAAAACTGGGCCGCCAGCTGGATCAGGCAGGCGCCGGCCTGGCTCAGGTAGCTTTTCTGCCGGGTCATGGCGTGGATTTCCCAGGTGAGCCGGGGGCTCAGGGGAAAGATGGCAAGGCCCTCCGGATTCTCCCGGAGATAGTGCCAGGGAAGAAAGCTGGCGCAGAGGCCGGCCTGGACCATCCGCACCAGGGTGTGGAAGTTGCCGGTCTCAAAGAGGATGCGGGGGGAAACCTCCGCATGTTCCAGTACCGAATCGATGAGCGGGCGGAGGGTGGACTCCCGGTTGATGGTCACAAAGGGGATTTCCTGGAGCAGGCTCAGATCCGGCTTCTGCCCCTGGAGCCGGTCCTGCCGGTAGCGCTCCGCCAGGGCGGATTCCTGGGGCAGGGCCAGAAAAATTTCTTCCACGCAGATGCGCTGATAGTGGTTCTGGTCCTTCTGGAACGGTGCCACGGTGACAAAGCCAATGTCCAGGGTGCCGGCGGCCACTTGGACCTGCTGCTCCCGGACGCTCATCTCCACCGGCTCCACGTCCACCTGGGGGTACTGCCGGTGAAACTCCGGATAGATGGAGGTGAACATGTCCATGCCCCGGCCGGACAGCAGGCCCACCGCCAGGCGGCCGGAGCGGGCGTCCAGCAGATCCCCGATCTGCCGGTAGGTATCCGTTTTAATCCGGAGCATTTCCCGGGCCCCGGCCAGGTAAATCTCCCCTGCCGGTGTGGGGCGGAACTGGTTGCGGCTGCGGAAAAACAGGGGGGTGCCCAGCTGCCGCTCCAGCTTTAACAGCTGCTGGTTCAGGGCGGACTGGGTGATAAACAGCTTCTCCGCCGCTCGGCTGATGTTCTGTTCCTCGGCAATTCGGACAATATATTCCAGTTGTTTGACATCCATATCGGTTCCTCCTGAAAGCGGCTGCCGGAAAGGGGCTGTGCTCTGCCGCTGCCGGGAAAATTTTGCCGGCGGCAGCCTTGTCTCTATGATAGGCTGCCGCCGGCGTTCTGTCAAGAAAGCTCTTACTTTTTCTAAGAGAAATATTAGAAGAAAGAGTTTTACTTATAGAAATGGTTCTTCTATAATGGAACCATGAGCAGGCGGAAAGCCTTGAAAAGGCGGCGCCATACAGGAGGGAGAACATGAATACGGATTGGATCAAAGGAATCCTGGTCCCGATTCTGACGCCCATTGATGAGGAGGAGCGGATTGATGAGAAGAAGCTCCGCCGTCAGGTGGATTTTGTAATCCAGGAGGGCGTAAACGGAATTCTGGCCAGCGGCAGCAACAGTGAGTTTTATATGCTCACCGAGGAGGAGACGGAGCAGGTGCTGCGGATTATTCTGGATCAGGCCGCGTGCCGCGTGCCGGTGTTCCTAGGCATTGGCACCATTGCCACCCGGGCCTGCCGGCGGATGGCCAAGATGGCGGAGGCCTGCGGCGCGTCCGGCATCTCGGTGCTGCAGCCCATGTTCTTGAAGCCCACGGAGGAGGAGCTGTACCGCCATTTCCGGAGCATTGCGGAGACAGTGCCGGAGATGCCTATGCTCCTGTACAACAACCCGGGGCGCACCGGCTACACCCTTTCCGCCAACCTGGTGGAGCGGCTGGCCCGGGAGGTGCCCAACCTGGTGGGCATGAAGGATTCCAGCGGCGACCTGACCCAGACGGAGGAGTTCATCCGCCGGTGCCGGGATTTGGATTTCAAGGTGTTCGGCGGGAAGGATACCCTGCTGTTCGGCTCCCTGTGCCACGGTGCGGTGGGCGGCGTGTGCACCACCGCCAACTTTATGCCGGAGCTGGTGACGGAGATCTACCGCCGCTTTGTGGAGGGGGATTATCCGGGAGCCCTGGAGGCCCAGTTCCGTCTGAACCCGGTGCGCCTGGCCATGGACGGAGCCAGCTTCCCGGTGGCCACTAAGGATATGGCCAATCTCCGGGGCATGGATGTGGGCGAGCCCTATCTGCCCAACCTGTCCACGCCGGAGGGCCCGGTGAAGGAGAAGATGCGCCGGGAGATGGAAAAGGCAGGATTGCTGTAAATAAAAATCAGAGGAGGACAAAGCAATGAAGGTAGGATTTATCGGACTGGGAATTATGGGAAAGCCTATGAGCAAGAATCTGCTGAAGGCCGGCTATGAGCTGGTGGTCTGCAACCGCAGCCAGGCCAGCGTGGAGGAGTTGGTTTCCCTGGGCGCCACTCGGGCGGCCAACGGCGCGGAAGTGGCAGAGCAGTGCTCGGTGATCATCACCATGCTGCCCAACTCTCCGGATGTGCGCCAGGTGGTGCTGGGCGAGGGCGGCATTTTGGAGACGGCCAAGCCCGGTACGGTGCTCATTGACATGAGCTCCATTGACCCGGTGGAGACCAAGGCCATTGGTGCGGAGCTGGCCAAGAAGGGCGTGGAGATGCTGGACGCCCCGGTCAGCGGCGGAGAGCCCAAGGCCATTGACGGCACCCTGTCCGTGATGGCCGGCGGCAAGAAAGAAATTTTTGACCAGTACAAAGAAATGCTGGGCCACATGGCGTCCTCGGTGGTGTATGTGGGCGAGCTGGGCAGCGGCAACGTGGCCAAGCTGGCCAACCAGGTGGTGGTGGCGGTGAACATTGCCGCTGTGTCCGAGGCCATGACCCTGGCCAAGAAGCTGGGGGCGGATCCGGAGCTGGTGTACCAGGCCATCCGGGGCGGCCTGGCCGGCTCCACGGTGATGGATGCCAAGGTGCCCATGATGCTGGAGCGGAATTTCAAGCCGGGCTTCCGGATTGACCTGCACATCAAGGACCTGAACAATGCCCTGCAGGCAGGCCACGCCATCCACTCCCCGCTGCCCCTGACGGCCCAGCTGATGGAGATGATGCAGGCCCTGAAGGTGGACGGCTGCGGAGCCGAGGATCACAGCAGCCTGGTAAAATACTATGAGAAGCTGTCCCAGGTGGCGGTAGTGCCCGGAGCGCTGGAAGGAGACAAGGAATGACACCGGTTATTGAGAAGGTAGAAGTGATCCCGGTGGCAGGCCGGGACTCCATGCTGCTGAACTTAAGCGGCGCCCATGCCCCCTATTTTACCCGGAATGTGGTGCTGATGACCGACAGCACCGGCGCCACCGGCGCCGGGGAGGTGCCCGGGGGAGAGAAGATCCGCCGGAAGCTGGAGGAGTGCATTCCCCTGGTGGAGGGAACCTCCTTGGGAGAGTGGAAGAACACCCTGGGCAAGGTCCGGGAGTTCCTGGACCGGACCACCGGCAAGGATGTCCGGGGGGCCCAGACCTTTGACCTGCGCACCGGTGTCCATGTGGTCACCGGCCTGGAGGCTCCGCTGCTGGACCTGCTGGGCCAGTACTTGGAGGTGCCGGCGGCGGCGCTGCTGGGGGATGGCATCCAGCGGCGGCAGGTGCGGATGCTGGGGTATCTCTTCTTCATCGGAGATCGAAAGAAAACAGAACTATCCTATATCGGTGAGGAAGAGAGCCCCTGCGCCTGGTACCGGCTGCGGCGGGAGGAAGCCCTGACCCCGGAGGCAGTGGTGGCCTTGGCCCGGGCGGCCCAGGACAAGTATGGCTTCTCCGACTTCAAGCTGAAGGGCGGCGTGCTGCCGGGAGCCCAGGAGATGGAGGCGGTGAAGGCCCTGAAGGAAGCCTTCCCCCATGCCCGGATTACCCTGGACCCCAATGGGGCCTGGAGCCTGGAGGAGGCGATTTCCCTGTGCCGCGGCATGGGGCAGGTGCTTACCTACTGTGAGGACCCTTGCGGCGCAGAGGATGGCTTCTCCGGCCGGGAGATCCTCTCCGAGTTCCGGCGGGCCACCGGCCTGCCCACCGCCACCAACATGATTGCCACCGACTGGCGGCAGCTGGGCCACTCCCTGGAGCTGCAGTCGGTGGATATCCCTTTGGCGGATCCCCATTTCTGGACCATGTCCGGCTCTGTCCGGGTGGGACAGCTGTGCCATGAGCTGGGGCTCACCTGGGGCGTCCACTCCAACAATCACTTTGACATTTCCCTGGCCATGGTGGTGCAGACCGCCGCGGCGGTGCCGGGGCCGGTGAACGCCGCGGATACCCACTGGATCTGGCAGGAGGGCACGGAGCGGCTGACCAAGAATCCGCTGCAGATTCAGGACGGCTGTGTGGCGCTGCCGGAGAAGCCGGGCCTGGGTATTGAGGTGGACCGGGAGCAGATTGAGAAGGCACGCCAGCTGTATGAGGAAAACTGCCTGGGCGGCCGGGACGACTCGGTGGGGATGCAGTACCTGATCCCCGGCTGGACCTTTGATCCCAAGAAGCCGTGCCTGGTGCGGTAGGAGCCGGCGATACGGGGACGGAGGCCCCCCCTGATACAAAAGAAAAAGGTTTTGGAAGGAGCTGCCGTTTCCGCCCCTTCCCGGAAGGATTATGCCAGGGCCTTCCGGGAAGGGAGGCGGGACGGCTTTTCTGTTGTCTGAGGCTGCTGTGTGGCTGTATTGGCGGCGGAGCGGCCCCTGTAAACCATCGGAAAGTGGTTAGGCAATAAAAATTTCACGAAATATTCCAAATCTTCTTATTGCTTTCTTGGGAAACGAAAACTATAATGAATAGTGCGTATGTTTGCGCTTCAGCCGGCAGCGGCTGTCTACAGAAGTGGAAACCAAAGGAGATTTTGAATGGAACCCAATCGCAATAACCCGCAAAACGATAATGGGAAGCGGAACCAGAATTTTATGACCATGGCTGTGATGGGCGTGGTCATGCTGTTTTTGGTGACGCTGCTGACCCGTTCACTTACCGGAAGCAGCTCGGAGGAGATCAGCTATCCGGAATTTGTCAATATGCTCCAGACCCGGAAGGTGGAGGAGGTTGTCATTGACGAGTACTATAACCAGGTCACCATCACCGTCCAGTCGGAGGATGGGCGGGGAACCGAAACCTACTATGCGGCGCTGGTATCCAACCAGGAGCTGCAGCAGCTTCTGGAGGACAACGATATCCAGAATTACCGGGGGACGATTCTGCAGCGGACGTCTGTCTGGACGGAGCTTCTGATCTATATGGTGCCCATCATCCTGATGGTCGTCGTCTTCAACGTGCTGATGCGCAAAGGCGGAGGCGGCGGTATTATGGGCGTGGGCAAGAGCAACGCCAAGGTGTACATGCAGAAGGAAACCGGCGTCACCTTCCAGGATGTGGCCGGGCAGGATGAGGCGGAGGAGTCCCTGGTGGAGATTGTGGACTTCCTGCACAACCCGGGCAAGTACACGGCCATCGGCGCCAAGCTGCCCAAGGGCGCCCTGCTGGTGGGCCCTCCCGGAACCGGCAAAACCCTGCTGGCCAAGGCGGTGGCAGGGGAGGCCCATGTACCGTTCTTTTCCCTGGCCGGATCGGATTTTGTGGAAATGTTTGTGGGCGTGGGCGCCTCCCGTGTCCGGGACCTGTTCAAGCAGGCCCAGCAGCAGGCTCCCTGCATTATTTTCATTGATGAGATCGACGCCATCGGCAAGAGCCGGGATACCCGGTTCGGCGGCAACGATGAGCGGGAGCAGACCCTGAACCAGCTGCTGGCGGAGATGGACGGCTTCGACTCGTCCAAAGGCGTCTTTATTCTGGCGGCCACCAACCGACCGGAGGTGCTGGACCCGGCGTTGCTGCGCCCCGGCCGCCTGGACCGGCGGATTATTGTGGATAAGCCGGATCTGAAGGGCCGGATTGCGGTGCTGAAGGTCCACTCCAAAAATGTGCTGCTGGACGACACAGTGGATCTGGACGCCATTGCCATGGCAACCTCCGGAGCCGTGGGCTCGGATCTGGCCAATATGATCAACGAGGCGGCCATCCTGGCGGTGAAGCAGGGCCGCAAGGCCGTGAGCCAGGCGGATCTGTTTGAGTCGGTGGAGGTGGTCATTGCCGGTAAGGAGAAAAAAGACCGGATTATGAATGCCCAGGAGAAGAAGATGGTGGCCTACCACGAGGTGGGGCACGCC
>CAZSAF010000109.1:0-8935 GCA_964604605.1 uncultured Lachnospiraceae bacterium | reverse complement strand
GGCTATTGGCTTTTATAAAAAGTTTCGGCATAGTTTCAACTTCGGTATAGTCAGCATAGCAATGGTCCCGGTGAACAGCAGAAAGCTCTGGATCAGCAGGGTAAAACTGTCATTGAGGGCCTCCTGGATGGTGTCCACGTCGTTGGTGAACAGGCTCATCAGGTCCCCGTGGGTATGGGCGTCAAAGTAGGGCAGAGACAGCTGCTGCACATGTTCAAACAGATCCGCCCGGATCCTCCGGATCACCTTCTGGGCCATAATCACCATCAGCTGCTTGTATCCCAGGGTGGCCGCCGCCCCGCAGGCATACATGGCCGCCATAGCCAGCACCGCCTGGAGCAGCCCCTGCCGGTCCCCGGGCAGGATAAACCGGTTGATCACCGGCTTCAGCAGATAGGTGCCCATCAGGTTGGCGGCGGTGCTGATAAACACCAGAAGGATGACCAGGGCCAGCAGCCACTTGTGATACCCAAAATAGTGGAGCAGGCTCTGGATGGTTTTCTTTGTATTCTTGGGACGTTTGTATCCGATGTATCTGGCCATTACAGCTCCGCTCCTTCCTTCTGGGATTCGTAGATTTCCTGGTAGATGGCGTTCCCTGCCAAAAGCTCCTCATGGGTGCCCTCCCCACAGAGCTTCCCGTCATCCAGAATCAAAATCCGGTCCGCGTGGCGCACGGAGGAAATCCGCTGGGCAATGATGATCTTGGTCATCTGGGGCAGTTTTTCCGCCAGCTGGCTACGGATTCTGGCCTCGGTGGCCGTGTCCACGGCGCTGGTGGAGTCATCCAGAATCAGCACCTTGGGGTGCTTCAGCAGAGCCCGGGCAATGCACAGCCGCTGCTTCTGGCCGCCGGATACGTTGACGCCGCCCTGGCCCATCTCCGTGTCCAGCCCATGGGCCAGCCGGCCCAGGAACTCGTCTGCCCCGGCAATGCGGCAGGCTTCCAGAATCTCCTCATCGGTGGCGTCCTCCTTGCCCCACCGCAGATTATCCCGGAGGGTGCCGGAGAACAGGGTATTTTTCTGCAGTACCATGGCAATGGCGTCCCGCAGGTGTACCAGGGGATACTGATCCACCGGGCAGCCGTCAATCCGGATCTCCCCCTTGGTGGCTTCGTAGAGCCGGGGAATCAGCTGCACCAGGGTGCTTTTGGCGGAGCCGGTCTGTCCCACAATGCCGATGGTCTGCCCCGCTTCTATATGGAAGGAAATGTCCGAGAGCACGTACTCCGGCGCCTCCCGGTTGTATTTGAAATACACGTGGTCAAAGGTGATCTCCCCCCGCTCCACCCGGATCTCCCGGGCGCCCTGATCCGTGATCTCCGGCTCCTCGTCCAGCACCTCCACAATCCGGCGGGCCGAGGCCAGGGAGCGGGTGACCATCATAAACACGCTGGAGAGCATCATCATGGAGTTGAGGATCTGCATCACATAGCTGAGGATGCCGGTGAACTCCCCCACCTTCATGGTACCCACCTGGACCATGCCGCCGCCAAACCAGAGAATGCTCAGAATGGTTCCGTACATGACAAACTGCAACGCCGGCATGTTCAGGGACGCCAGGCGGAAGGCCTTCTCCGACTGGGACGTCAGGTGGTCGTTGACCTCCGCGAATTTCAGCGTCTCATAGTCCCCCCGGACATACGCCTTGACCACCCGGATGGCCGTCAGGTTTTCCTGGACAATCCGGTTGACCGCGTCCATGGCCGTCTGCATACGGGTGTACAGGGGCCGCACATGGAAGATGATCCAGAACAGCAGAAAGCCCAGCACCGGCAGCGCCACCAGAAACACCATAGCCAGGTTCCGGTTGATGGAGAAGGCCATGCCGGTGGCCACAAACAGCATCACCGGGCTCCGGCACACGGGGCGCAGGCCAGAGGAAACGGAATTCTGGATACTGGTCACATCACTGGTCAGGCGGGTCACCAGGGAGGAAAGCTGGAAATGATCGATATTGGAAAAGGAAAAGGCCTGGAGCCGCCGGTACTCCTCCTTCCGGAGTTCCGCGCCCAGCCCCTGGCCGCTTAAAGCCGCAAAGCGGGCACTGCCAATGCCCAAAAGCAGCGCCAGAATGGCGCAGCCCACCATCTGCAGGCCCTTATAAGTGATATAGGACGTGTCCCCATTGGCCACGCCCACATCCACAATGTCCGCCATCATCAGCGGAATCACCAGCTCAAAGAACGACTCCGCCACCACGCAGATCACGGTCACAACCAGATATTTCCGGTACTGGTGAAAATAGGAAAAGATCCGTCTCAGCATGGGAGAACCCTCTCTTTCTGTACATTGCCGCAGCAACTGTTGCGGATACAATCATTGTATCTGCAAGAAAGTGAGATGTCAAGAACCTGGTTCCTCCACCCGCACCCAGGTTTGCCCCTGGTCTTCCGATGTCAGGCGCACCACATCCGCCGGTCCATCGGACTCTGCGCCCTTTCCCACCGTCAGCTCCAGCACTCCGTCCTCCCAGACAGGCAGCTCCGGAAAATCATAGTCCGCGCCCAGGTCCGGCAGTTCCACTTCCGTCAGGCTCTTTCCCCCGTCCTCGGTCCGATACAGGCGGGCGGAAGAACCGCTGGCCCCCCAGATCACAAAAAATCCCAGGTATTCGTCCAGGAATTCCAGATCCACACCGCCGCCCACGGTGCCGCTGAAAGGGTCCGCATTCCACAATTCCCAGTTTTCTCCGCCGTCTTCGGTTTTTTCCAGCTGAAAGAACCGGCTGCCCGCCGCGGCATCCGCCACCCGCAGGCAATAGCCCTGCTGGCTGTCCAGGAAAAACGCCATATCCTCTCCGGACTCCACAAAGCTTTCCCCCACCGTCGGGCCGGCGGAATTCCCCTGGCTGCCTGTCTCTCCCGTTCCATCCGCCTCACCGGCTGCCGCTGCCCCGGGTCATAGGAGGCATCCACCGCTCCGTCCAGCCACACCGTCACCTGCTCCGAAGCGGACCGGCGATAATCCACCAGATAGGTATGGGTCTGCCCCTCCTTCTCCCCGTACAGGAACGCATAAATTTCCGTGATGGTGCCGTCGGATTGGAAGTTGATCTCCACCGCACGGGCGCAGTACAGTTCTTCCGGAAAATCCAGCTGCTGATCCAGCTCCTGGAACAGCGCCTCCAGCCCGTCCTCATACAGGTTATCCGCTTCCAGGGAAAACGTTTCCGTGTTCTGCCAGCGGTACACATAACCTCCCAGCTTGGTGGTCATATCCCGGGCGCTTTGGAAAATCTGGTATCCATAATACCCGGAGAGGGCCACCACCGCAGCCATACCAGGCAGATGCCGCCCCACAGAGCCGCCTGCAAACCATTGGTCCGCAGGCTGCCCACTCGGCAGAGCCGCTCCAAAAAGAAAAGCCCTCTGGCCAGCGCCAACAAAAAAACGGGATTCAGCAGGACCGCTAACCCGGCGGTCCACCCAAACCCCTTCTGTCTGTTTTCCTTCATTCTCTTCCAGTCCTTTCTATTATCCAGCCTCCTTCCGCCTCCGCCGGATTTCTTTTGCCTTGTTGCCCCAGCCTTTGTTTCAGGTTTTGGGGCACAGGGTTCGCAGCATGGCCTCACAGCCTTCCCGGACATCCCGATACGTAAGGGCAAACTTTCCGGTGAACCAGGGATCCGCAATGTCCCGGGGATGATCCGTAAAATCCAGCAGCCGCCGCACCTTTCCCTCCGGGTCTGAGCCCACAATCCGCAGCATATTCCGGATATTCTGAGCCTCCATGCCAATGAGCCAGTCGTACTCTGCATAGTCCTCCCGGGTCATCTGCCGGGCATAGCGCTCCCCTGCCGGTATCCCCTGGCGGGCCAGCTCCCGGAGGGTGCCCGGATGCACCGGATTCCCGATCTCCTCCCGGCTGGTGGCGGCGGAATCCACCTGGAATTCCCCGGCCAGGCCCTCCTGCTCCGCCAGATACTGAAAGACAAACTGCGCCATGGGCGAACGGCAGATATTGCCCAGGCAGACGAATAAAATCTTGGTCATTCTTTTTCTCCCTTTGCCATACGGTTTGACGCCTTCCATTATAGCAAGCCCTCCCAAAAAAGTACAGAAAAACCATCCCCAAAGGCTCATTTCCCTCTTGTGCTTACAGCGGAAATTGCTTATACTATTCCTGCAGCCGGGAACAGCGCATTGGATACCGGCCAGCGAAAACGCAAGGAGGAATTCACCATGAAAATCAGCGCACGCAATCAGTTTAAAGGAACCATTGTCAGCATCACCGAGGGGGCCGTCAACGGCATTGTACAGATTGACATCGGCGGCGGCAACATTGTCTCTTCCACCATCTCCATGAACGCCATCCGGGAGCTGCAGTTGGAGGTGGGCAAGGAGGCGTATGCCATCATCAAAGCCACTTCCGTTATGGTTGGCATTGACGACTGATCCGGCCATTTCCGAAGCCGCAGCCAATCCCTGAGCGTAGTTTCCAGGAATAAAAGCCACCCCATACGTTTCCGTGTGCGGGTGGCTTTGCTTATTTTCCGGCAAATTTTTTGCTCTGCCGCAACCAGGGCGGCTTTTTTGCGGGATATAGGGTGAGGAGAAGCGTATGGAGGATGAGAGACTGGTCGCTCTGTACTGGGCCCGGGAAGAGACGGCCCTGGAGGAGACGGAGAAAAAATACGGCCCCTATCTGACCCAGATTGCCTACAACCTTCTGACAGACTGGGAGGACAGCCGGGAGTGCGTCAACGACACGTACTGGAAGGCATGGAATTCCATGCCGCCCCACCGTCCCCGGATTCTGCGCACCTACCTGGGGAAGATCACCCAGCAAGTATCCATTGACCGGATCCGGAGGCGGGCCAGCCGAAAGCGGCAGGCCTCCGCTTACACAGTCTTCCTGTCGGAGCTGGAGGAGGCGGTTTCCGCCGGGGATGCCACCGCCCAAGCCGCAGACCTGCACCTGCTGGGCAGCGCCATCAGCGCCTTTCTGAAAAGCCTTTCCCCGGAGGCCCGGTGCGCCTTTGAGGGGCGCTACTATTATCTGGATTCCATCCAGGCGATTGCCGCCTACTGCGACGCCAGCGCCTCACAGGTAAAAAGCATGCTTCACCGCACCCGGCAAAAGCTCAAAACGTATCCGGAACAGGAGGGATTTTTATGACGGCACAACAGTTCTGGAACGCTTTGGACCATCTGGACGATGACATTCTGGAGGAGACGGACGCCCGTCGCTGGGCCGCTTTTTCCACTCGGGGCCAGCAAGGGCAGCCGCAGTCCCGCTGGGAGGTCTCCTACCCGTCCCACTCCGGCAGCCCCCATTCCTTCCCCTTCGGTTGCTCCCGCCTCTCCCGGCTCCGACGGGCTGCCGTCCTCTGCGCCTGCCTGGCCTTGCTGGCCGCCGGCTGGTTCCTGACCCACCGGCAGCAGGATTTCCTGGTGCTTTCGGATCGATCCTCCGGTGTAACGGTCCGCTACACGGACCAGGCTCCCCAGACGGCCAGTGCGGCCTGTCTGGAACTCTACACCGAGGAGGAGCTGTTCTCCGTCTTTGACACCGCCATTTTCCAGGGCACTGTGACCAATATCCAAAACCTGGAGCTGCGCTTTCACGGGGAGCGCACGTACCGGGCGGTGGCGGAAATTCAGGTGGAGAAGGTTTACCGGGACCCCTGCACTGCCGGGGACACAGTGACCGTGCTGGTGCCCTGCGCGCTCCGGAAGGATGGCTGGGAGGAGAACACCATCTCCGGAACCGTATCCGCCATGGAGGTGGGCACCCGGGGCATCTTTATGCCCATGGTTTACCGGGAAGATTCGCTCTGGGAGCAGAACGGCGCTACCCTGGCCCTGGCGGATGTGGCCGGTTACGGCCTGGCCGACGGGGAACGGTTCCTGTTTCTGGAAACGGAAGACGGCCTGATCTTTGACCGGGAAGCCTACACCAGTATCGCCGATGCCCAGAGCCTGAAGGAGGTGGAGGCATACGTTTTAAGGATGCTGGAGGAATAGCGAGGAGGGAGCGCGGCATGTTCCGCGCTCCCTCCTCGTCTGTTATTCCCTTACTTGCCTATTATTCCCTTACCCGTCTGTTATTCCCTCACACCTCCAGCGGCACAAAGCAGAACCGGGTACAGTCCACCAGCCCCCGGTCCGTCAGCCGCAGCTCCGGCAGACAGGCCAGGGAGATCAGGGCCATGGTCATAAACGGGGAGACCATCCGGCAGCCAATCTGCTCCCAGGCCTTTTCCAGCCACTCCACCTGGTCGCTGACCTGATCCACCGGCAGCGGGCTCATCAGGCCGGCAATGGGCAGGGGTACCAGCCCCAGCACCGTTCCGTTCTGGACCACCGCCATACCGCCGCCGGCTTCCACCAGCGTGTTGGCCGCCAGGGCCATGTCCTCCTCATTGGTACCGATGACCAGCAGGTTGTGGGCGTCGTGGGCCACCGTGGAGGCCATGGCGCCGTTTTGGATCTGGAATCCCCGGACAAAGCCAAAGCCCATCTTTCCGGTCGCATGGTGGCGCTCCAGCACCGCTGCCTTCAGCACGTCCTGGGAGGGATCCGAGCGCAGCTCCCCCTCCGTCACCGGCAGCACCGCCCGGGTTTCCCGGTTATTCACCCGGCCGGAGGCCACCTCCATCACCCGCACCGTCACCTGCTCTCCCTGGGCCGGAATCCGGAAGGTCTCCGGGGTGATTGCGTCCCGGATGTGCATGGAGCCGGTGGCCCACTGCGGGTAGGTGTAGGGCTCCATCTCCACGGTAAGCGTTCCGTCCTGGGCCACCGTCTGCCCGTCAATGAGGACCCGGGTCACCTCCATGGTCTTCAGGTTCCGCAGCAGCACCAGGTCCGCACACTTGCCCGGCGCCACCGAACCCAGCTCATGGTCCAGCTGGAAGCACTGGGCACAGTTGATGGTCACCATCTGGATGGCGGTGATGGGATCAATCCCCTCCTCTAGAGCCCGGCGAAGGATGTGGTCCAGGTGCCCCTGGGCCGTCAGAGTGTGGGGATGGTTGTCATCGGAAACCAGCACCGCAAAGCGGGTGTCAATGGTATGTTCGGTAATGCTCCGGGCCACCTGGTGAAGGTCATGCCAGGCAGAGCCCTCCCGCAGCATGGCGTACCTGCCAGGCGCATTTTCTGAAGGGCCTCCTCCGCCCGGGTGGACTCATGGCAGCACCGGACGCCGGAGGCAATATAGGCATTAAGCCCCGGACCGGTCTCCGGCAGGGAATAGTGGCCGGTGACGATCTTCCCGGCCTGCAGCGTCTCCCCCACAATGGCGTGGGTCCGGGGTTCGGAGGACAGGATGCCGGGGAAGTTCATCATCTCCCCCAAACCCACCACGCTGTCCCAGTCCATGGTCTGGCGGATCTCCTCCGGGCCGATAGAAGAACCGGTGTCCTCAAAGCCCGGCACCGCCGGCACGCAGGACGGGGTGGTGATCATAGCCTTCAACGGCGTGCGCCGGGCGTCCTCCGCCATGCAGGACACCCCTTCCAGCCCCAGCACATTGCAGATCTCATGGGGATCCATAAAAATCCCCGTGGTTCCATGAGGAATCACCGCCCGGGCATATTCTCCCACCCCCACCATGGAGGACTCCACATGGATATGGCCGTCCATGAATCCCGGCGCCAGGTATTGTCCGCCGGCCTCTATGACCTGGGTCTCCCCACCTATGCAGAGGGACGCATCCCCCACCAGGGCAATACGCCCCTGGGCAATGGCCACGTCTACGTTTTCCTGCAGCTCATGGGTGCAGACGTTGACCAGGGTGGCATGGCGGATCACCGTATCCGCCGGCTCTTTGCCCTGAGCCACGGAGGCCAGGGTGCGGCTGGCCTCCCAGAGAGGGGTGCGGCAAAAATGGTTGATCATCTACGACCTCCTTCCGCCTGGACGGTTTCCGCTACCGGTATCCAGACTTTTGTTTCATCATAGCACACCGCCGCAGAGGCCGCAATCCGGAAATATCGCTTACAAAAATTGGGCAAATACGGACGCGCCGGCCACCGTCAGCATACCGGCCACGGCAATGGACAGGCTGCTCATGGCGCCCTCCACCTCCCCCATCTCCATGGCCTTGGCGGTTCCCACCGCGTGGGCGGCGGTGCCGATGGCCAGCCCCCGGGCAATGGGCTCCCGGATCCGGAATATCCGGCACAGAATTTCCGCAAAAATATTGCCAATGACGCCGGTGACAATGATGACCGCCGTGGTGATGGCCACATAGCCGCCCAGCTCTTCGGAAATTCCCATGCCAATGGCGGTGGTCACCGATTTGGGCAGCAGGGTGATGTATTCCTGATGGCTGAGCCCCATAATGGTCGCCATGGCGAAAACCGTCACCAGGCTGGTGAGCACACCAGACGCAATGCCGGCAGCCATCGCATTCCAGTTATCCACCAGCAGATGGAACTGTTCATAGAGCGGGATGGCCAGGCAAACGGTTGCCGGAGTCAGAAACCAGCTGAGGTACTGGGCACCGGCATAGTACACCTCATAGTCAATGTCCGCCGCCAGCAGCACCAGCATGGTAAGGACAATGGCCACCAGCAGGGGGGTAAACAGCCCCAGCCGGAATTTCTTTTTCAACAGGGTTCCGATCCCATAGGTCCCCAGGCTCAGCGCCACTCCCGCAAAGGCGGATTCCTGAAAAAAGGTGTTCATGCCTGTTCCTCCTTCCGTCCCTGGCGAATGATCCGCTGGGCCACCCGGCCGGTTACCGCCATCACCGTGACCAGGGCTGCCACTGTAATCACGCTCACCGGCACCAGCACCGGCTGCAGCACGCCCCAGGACGCCATGAGGCCAACACCGGCCGGGATGAACATCACCGGCATAATCTCAATCAAAAATCTGCCCGCATCCCGGACGGACTCCAGCTTGACCACGCCGGCAAGAAGGCAGGCAAACAGCAGCGCCATTCCGTATATGCTGGCCGGAATCGGAAGGGGAAGAAGG
>CAZSAF010000108.1:0-8953 GCA_964604605.1 uncultured Lachnospiraceae bacterium | reverse complement strand
ATTGAAAGCGAAATAAACGATTTTATGGCTATAAACAGAGGTTTCGTATGGGAGTTGACGTGCTGCGGCTTACCCTCTGGGGCACCGTGCTGGGCCCCTGCGGCGTATTGACCAGGTACAGCGCTTCCAGGCCCGGAATACAGAGCTGCTGGTATATTATGGAAGTCACAGCCCATACAGCACTGCCCAGGAGATCTATTTTGAGTTCCTGCCCCGGGACGGCGTGCTGGACAGCGGGATCTGGACCTTCCGGCTGGTGCCGCGGAAGATTGTCACCGGCAGCTTTGACCTTTGGCTGCCCAGCGGGCAGGCCCGAAATCCGGACACCACCTTGACCATCCCCTCCGCGGCGGGCAAGGTCATTGCGGTGGGGGCATACAACAGCCGGAACGACTCCTACGCTGAATTTTCCGGAAGGGGCTACACCCGGCAGACCAACCGGATACGGCCGGATCTGGCAGCGCCGGGGGTAGGGGTGGTGACCACGGCGCCGGGGGCGGCTACCGGGAACAGACCGGCACCTGGACGCAGAAACAGAGTACCCCAATCCCCGGGTGGGGTATGGGGTACTCTGCCTGGAAAATTCTTTCCCAGAGGAATAAGTGTGGGGAAAAGCGGGCCTCTTATTTGGTGCCGAAGATCCGGTCGCCTGCGTCTCCCAGACCCGGGCAGATATAGCAGTCCTCGTTCAGCCCCCGGTCCAGGTGCCCCACATAGATCTGGACATCCGGATGGGCTTCCTGCAGACGCCGGAGGCCCTCCGGAGCTGCAATAATGCACATGAATTTAATCTTTTTCCCACCGTTCGCTTTTATAAAGTTGACGGCGGCCACGGCGGAACCACCGGTGGCCAGCATGGGATCCAGCACTACGATGGTCCGCTCCTCAATGGGGTTGGGAAGCTTGCAGTAGTATTCGTGGGGCTCGTGGGTTTCCTCATCCCGGTACAGGCCGATGTGCCCGACTTTGGCGGTGGGGGTCAGATTCAGGATCCCCTCCACCATGCCCAGGCCGGCCCGGAGTATGGGAACAATGGCCAGCTTCCGCCCGCTGATTACCGGAGACATGCAGTCTTCAATGGGGGTCTGCACGGAAATATCCTCCAGGGGCAGATCCCGCAGGGCCTCATAGCCCATGAGGGTGGCGATCTCCTCGGTCAGTTTCCGGAATTCATTGGTGCCGGTGCGGTAATCCCGGAGCATTGTGATTTTGTGCTGGATTAACGGGTGATCCAGAATGGTGACTTGTTCATTCATGGCATGGACTCCTTCTCTGCTTTTGTCTTTTGCCCTATTGTAGCACGGGCCGGGAAGGATTGCAACGGACCGGACTGGGAAACACAGGAACCGGAACCAGAAAAGAACGGTGCGGAGATGTGCAGAAAAAGGGGGAATGCAGGGTGGTTGCTTCTTTTCCGCCCTTGCCATACGGGGGAAGCCTTGGTATAATGTCCGTATACAATACCGGCGTCAAGCGCAATTTTGACCGAAGGGAGGGAAATTTCCTTGACGCGCTGCGTGCGTTCTCCGAGGGAACCCGTGTGCAAAGGGAGGATCCGTTGCGCAGAGAGCAGCTTTGTGCGTACCGGAGAGGTTCGCGTTGGAAAGATGAAAAAACCGCAGCCCTCATCTCACTGGGCTGCGGTTCTTCTGAGGATGCCGGTGGTGGGACTCGAACCCACACGGATTTCTCCACACGATTTTGAGTCGCGGTCGTCTGCCAATTCCGACACACCGGCGAATCACGCTTATATATTTTAGCATTGGAATTGCCCGCTGTCAACACTTTGTTTTCGATGACAGGACGGCACATTCTGAGGAGTGCAACGGGATGCCGTGAGAAACGCGGCATATAGGAAAGGTGAGAAAATATGACGGTAAAGATTGTTCTGATTGACGGGCACAGCATTTTAAACCGGGCCTTTTACGGGGTGCCGGAGCTGAACAACTCCCAGGGGGTCCCCACCAACGCGGTGTACGGCTTCCTGAATATCCTGTTCAAAATCCTGGAGGAGGAGCAGCCCCAGTACCTGGCGGTGGCTTTTGACCGGAAGGAGCCCACCTTCCGGCATCAGATGTACCCGGAATACAAGGGAACCCGGAAGCCCATGCCGGAGGCCCTCCACGCTCAGGTGCCGCTGATGAAGGAGATGCTCACAGCCTGTGGCGTGCCGATCCTGGAAAAACCCGGCTATGAGGCGGATGATATTCTGGGGACCATCGCCAGGCAGAGTGAGGAGCGGGGTATGGAGGTGACCCTGGTCTCCGGGGACCGGGACCTGCTGCAGATTGCCTCCGAACACATCTGTATCCGGATTCCCAAGTCCAAGGGCGGCCAGACCGTGACGGAAAACTATTGGGCCCAGCAGGTCCAGGAAAAATACGGGGTGACGCCCCAGGAATTTATAGACGTGAAAGCCCTGATGGGGGATTCCTCGGACAACATTCCCGGAGTGCCCAGCATAGGGGAGAAGACGGCCACCAGCCTCATTGCCACCTTCCACAGCATAGAGAATGCCTACGCCCATCTCTCGGAGGTGAAGCCGCCCCGGGCCCAGAAGGCTCTGGGGGAGCATTACGACATGGCCCAGATGAGCAAGGAGCTGGCCACCATCTGCGTCACCGCGCCGGTGGAGTTTTCCTGGGAGGAGACCCGGCTGGGAAACCTGTACACCCGGGAGGCTTATGAGCTGATGAAGCAGCTGGAGCTGAAATCCCTGCTGAAGCGGTTTGACGTGGGGGCCTGGGAGGAGTCCCAGGAGGAAATACCCCTCACCTGGCGGGAAATTTCGGACCCGGCGGAAGCGGCGGCTTTCCTGGAAACGCTGGGCGCCCAGGGCAGCTTCAGCGTGCAGACGGTGGCCCAGGGAAAAGAACTGCTGGGCGTGGTGTTTGCCCCGGCGCCGGAGGAGGCGGTGTACCTGCCGGTCAGCGGTGAGGTGACCCCGGCGCTTCTGGCCCGGGAGCTGGACGCGGCGGCGGAGCGGGCCGGCTCCGTGACGGTCCTGGACCTGAAATCCCTGCTGAAAATGTTGCCGGTGCGGGAGCAGGAGGCCTACTTTGACGTCGGGGTGGCGGCATACCTGCTGAACCCCTTAAAGAGCAGCTACGGTTATGAGGACCTGGCCCGGGATTACCTGCAACAGACGGTGCCGGCCCCTTCGGAAATTCTGGGGAAAACCCCTCTGGCAGAGGCGGCGCCGGAGGTGTTCCGGGATCACGTATCCCGGCTGGCGGTGATTCCCCTGCGGGCCCGCCCGGAGCTGGAGCGGCAGCTGGCGGACACCGGCATGGAGGAGCTGTTCCGGCAGGTGGAAATGCCGTTGCTTTTCAGCCTGGACCGGATGGAGAAGGCCGGAATCCAGGTGGAGCGCCCGGCCCTGGAGGAGTACAGCCGGCAGCTGGAGGGGCAGATTGCCTCCCTGGAGGCAGAAATCTATGAGATGACCGGCTGCGATTTTAATATCAACTCTCCCAAACAGCTAGGGGAAGTCCTTTTTGAGCGGATGGGCCTGCCCGGGGGCAAGCGGACCAAGACTGGCTTTTCCACCTCGGCGGACGTGCTGGAGAAGCTGCGGCCCCATGTGCCGGTGGTGGGCAAGATCCTGGAGTACCGGACCCTGGCCAAGCTGAAATCCACCTACGCGGACGGACTGGTGCATTTCATTGGGCCGGACGGGCGGATCCACGGGACCTTCAACCAGACCATCACCGCCACCGGGCGCATCAGCAGCACGGACCCCAACCTGCAGAACATCCCGGTGCGGATGGAGGAGGGCCGGGTGCTGCGCCGGGTCTTTGTGCCGGAGGAGGGGATGGTGCTGGTGGACGCGGACTATTCCCAGATTGAGCTGCGGATTCTGGCCCACATGTCCGGGGATGAACGGCTGATTGAGGCCTACCGGGAGGAGCTGGATATCCACAAGATTACCGCCTCCCAGGTGTTCCACATCCCGCTGGATCAGGTGACGCCCCAGCAGCGGCGGAACGCCAAGGCGGTGAACTTCGGGATTGTCTACGGGATCAGCGCCTTTGGCCTCAGCGAGGACCTGAGCATCTCCCGGCAGGAGGCCAACGAGTATATCCAGAAATATTTTGAGACCTATCCAGGGGTCAAGGCCTTTCTGGATCGGATGGTCAAAGAGGGGAAGGAGAAGGGGTATGTGACCACCCTGTACGGACGGCGCCGCCCCATTCCGGAGCTAAAGTCCTCCAACTTCAACCAGCGGTCCTTTGGGGAGCGGGTGGCCATGAACTCCCCCATCCAGGGAACCGCCGCGGACATTATGAAGATGGCCATGATCCGGGTGGACCGACGCCTGCGGGAACTGGGGCTGCGGTCCCGGATTGTGCTCCAGGTTCACGATGAACTTTTGGTGGAGGCCCCCCGGGAGGAGGCGGAACAGGTGAAAACGCTGCTGGCCCAGGAAATGACCGGGGGGGCGTCCTTCTCGGTGCCCCTGGCCGTGGAGGTGGGCGCAGGCGACAACTGGCTTGACGCCAAATAGAAAAGAGAGAAACGCACACAGAGGAAAGGAGGAGGGCAAATGCGGATCATCGGCATCACCGGCGGCGTGGGCTCCGGCAAGAGCGCGGTGCTGAAGATTCTGGAACAGGAATACGGAGCAGAGATTCTTGAGGAGGACCGGATTGCCCGGGAGATGATGGAGCCCGGCGGCGCCTCCTACCAGGCGGTGGTCCAAGCCTTTGGCCCGGAAATCTGCCGGAAGGACGGGACCATTGACCGGCCCCGGCTGGGATCCATTGTCTTTGGGGAGGAGAGCAAGCGGCTGCTGCTGAACCGTCTGACCCATCCGCTGGTGGAACAGGAAACCCGGCGGAGGCTGGCGGCGAGCCAGGCGCCGTTGGTGGCTTTGGAGACGGCCCTCCCCCGGGAGGCGAACCTTTCCCAGCTCTGCGATACGGTGTGGTATATCCACGCCCCGGAGGCGGTGCGGATCCGGCGGCTGCAGCAAAGCCGTGGGTACAGTCTGGAGAAATGCCGGGAAATCATGGCCAGCCAGCTGCCGGAAGAGGAATTCCGGATACTCTGCGATCAGGTGGTTGAGAACGGGGAGAGCCTGGAGGCCACCCGCCGGCAAATTGCCGCAATTCTGGATTGCGGGAACCGGTAAATTCTGGTATACTGGAAAAAGTGCCCCGGAGGGGGTATCTGAAGGAGATCGAGGAAAACATGAGACTGGCAAGCATTGCAAGCGGCAGCAGCGGAAACTGCGTCTACATAGGATCGGACAGCCACCATGTGCTGGTGGACACCGGCATTGGGAGAAAGCGGGTGGAGGAAGGGCTGGCGGCCCTGGACCTGTCCCCGGCGGATCTGGACGGGATTCTGATCACCCACGAGCACAGCGACCATATCATTGGATTGGGGGTGCTGTCCCGCCGGTACCAGATCCCCATTTACGGCACGGCGGCCACCCTGGAGCAGGTGCAGGCCACCCGCAGCCTGGGCGCGTTCCCTCCAGGATTGTTCCATCCCTTTGCGGCAGGGGAGACCTTCTGCCTGGGGGATCTGGAAATCCATTCCTTCTCCGTGGATCATGATGCGGCGGACCCGGTGGCCTACCGGGTAAACTGCGGGGGAAAGTCCATGGCGGTGGTCACGGATCTGGGGGAGTACCATCCGGAAACCCTGGAGGAGCTGCAGGACCTGGATGCCCTGCTGCTGGAGGCCAACCATGACCTGCGGATGCTGCAGGCCGGCCCTTACCCCTACTACCTGAAGCAGCGGGTGATGGGGAAGAAGGGGCATTTGTCCAATGACACGGCAGGGCATCTGCTGGCGGAAATCTGGCAGCCCCGGCTGGAGCATGTGCTGCTGGCCCATCTGAGCAAGGAAAACAACTATGCGGAGCTGGCCTATGAGACGGTGCGGCTGGAGCTTTTGACCGGAGACTGCGGCTGCGGAAAGCAGGATGTGTGCCTGGCGGTGGCGCCCCGGACATCCCGTTCGGAAACCATACAGATATAGGAGGATGGAATGAAGAGAACAATTATCACAGTGGTGGGAAAAGATACGGTGGGGATCATCGCCAAGGTATGCACGTACCTGGCAAACAATAACGTGAATATTCTGGATATTACCCAGACCATTGTCCAGGGATATTTCAATATGATGATGATTGTGGATGCCAACCAGTCCCTGAAGGCCGGAGGAGAGCTGGCAAAGGATCTGGAGGTGCTGGGCGAGGAAATTGGCGTGCGGATCCGTTGCCAGAACGAGGAGATTTTTGAGAAGATGCACCGCATCTAGGCAGGAGGACAGCATGATTAATATTGGAGAAGTCAACGAGACCAATCAGATGATTGAGCAGGAAAAACTGGACGTGCGGACCATTACCCTGGGCATCAGCCTGCTGGACTGCTGTGACAGCGACCTGAAAAAGCTGAATGAAAAAATTTATGAAAAGATTACCCGGCTGTCGGAGCGGCTGGTGCCGGTGGGGAAGGAGATTGAGCGGGAGTACGGTATTCCCATTGTGAATAAGCGGATCTCCGTGACGCCCATTGCCCTGGTGGGTGGGGCCTGCTGCCATTCACCGGAGGATTTTGTGACCATCGCGGAGACCTTGGACCGGGCGGCCACCACCGTGGGGGTAAACTTCCTGGGCGGCTATTCCGCGCTGGTGTCCAAGGGCATGACGGCAGCGGACCGAAACCTGATCCTGTCCATTCCCCAGGCCCTGGCGGTTACGGAGCGGGTGTGCAGCTCCGTGAACGTAGGCTCCACCAAGATGGGCCTGGATATGGATGCCATTCGGATGATGGGAGAGGTGATCCGGGATACGGCCCAGGCCACGGCGGCCAACGACTCCCTGGGCTGCGCCAAGCTGGTGGTTTTCTGCAACGCGCCGGATGACAATCCCTTTATGGCCGGCGCCTTCCACGGGGTCACCGAGGGGGATGCGGTGATCAACGTGGGCGTCAGCGGCCCCGGCGTGGTGAAACGGGCGCTGGAGCGGGTGCGGGGCGAGAATTTTGAAGTGCTCTGCGAGACGGTGAAGCGCACGGCCTTTAAGGTAACCCGGGTGGGCCAGCTGGTGGCCCAGGAAGCCTCCTCCCGGCTGGGTATTCCCTTCGGTATTGTGGACCTTTCCTTGGCGCCTACCCCGGCGGTGGGGGACAGCGTGGCGGAGATCCTGGAGGAGATGGGCCTGGAGTCGGTGGGGGCTCCGGGATCCACCGCCGCCCTGGCTCTGCTCAACGACCAGGTGAAAAAGGGCGGCGTGATGGCCTCCTCCTACGTGGGCGGCCTCAGCGGCGCATTCATCCCGGTCAGTGAGGACCAGGGGATGATCGACGCGGTGAACCGGGGCGCACTGACCCTGGAGAAGCTGGAGGCCATGACCTGCGTCTGCTCCGTGGGCCTGGATATGATTGCGGTGCCCGGGGATACCCCGGCGTCCACCATCTCTGGCCTGATTGCGGACGAGGCGGCCATTGGCATGGTGAATCAGAAAACCACGGCGGTCCGGGTGATCCCGGTGGCAGGCAAGAAGATCGGGGAAGTGGTGGAGTTTGGCGGTCTTCTGGGCTACGCACCCATTATGCAGGTGAACCCCTTCTCCTGCGAAAAATTTATCAACCGGGGCGGCCGGATTCCGGCTCCCATTCATAGTTTTAAAAATTGAATAAAAACTGCCTCCCAGGCGCATACTATGCCTGAACCTAAAAAAGGAGGTAGTTTGTCATGCCCATTTTGGATTGCAACGTAAACACCTGTGTGCACTATGCGGACAACTGCTGCTGCCGGAGTAACATTCTGGTGGAGGGTACCCATGCCAGCACCGACAATGAAACCAGCTGCGGAAACTTCGGCGAGAGACGAAACGGCAGCTGCCAGAACTCTGCCAGCGAGGCCAAGCTGCAGCTGGCGGTGGACTGCGAGGCCATTTCCTGCGTCTAAAATGAGAGCCGCAAATGCTGCTGGGCAGAGCACATTGGTATTTCCGGCCCTGGAGCCAAGATGGCGGATCAGACCAAGTGCGCCAGCTTTAAATGTTGTTGATGAATCTGCGGGGGCGCTCCCTGAGGCGTTCCGGAGCAGTACCGTCCCTGCCCACGCAGGGACGGTACTTGCCCTAAAAAGGCCGGTGTGCTCTTAGATGAAAAAACTCTTGACAAGAGCGGGAAAACGTGCTAGCATACATACGTTGACAATTTAGAAAAAGCAGAGTGTCCACTCTCACCTCAGCACAGCAAGTGACTCGGGTTTTGAACAGCTTACGGGAATGTAAGATAGGTGGATAGTCTGACTATTCACCTTTTTTGTTTCCTGAATGGAGACGGAAAACGTTTTACGGCGGCGGTTTTGCTTGGCTGTGCGCTGTATTGTCACAACTGTCAAGGAGATCGCCGGAACAGAGCGGAGTATCAAAGTAGGAGGTATACGGCAATTAGCGAGTTATTGATCAACGGGAAAATCGGTGACAGAGAGATTCGCCTGATCGGAAGTCAGGGGCAGCAGGTAGGAATTATGAATTCCAGAGAAGCCCTGCGGCTGGCCCGGGAGGAGGAGCTGGATCTGGTGATGATCGCTCCCACCGCTAATCCGCCGGTCTGCAAGATTATCGATTACGGAAAGTACCGGTATGAGCAGGCGCGGAAAGAGAAGGACGCCAGAAAAAAACAGAAGACAGTGGAAACCAAGGAGGTTCGTTTGACTCCAAACATTGAGGAGAATGACCTGAACACCAAGGTAAAGGCTGCCAGAAAGTTTTTGGAAAAGGGAGACAAAGTGAAGGTTACGTTGCGTTTCCGCGGGCGTGAGATGAGCCACATGAGCCAGAGCCGGCACGTTCTGGATGATTTTGCGGAGAAGGTGGCGGACATTGCTAATGTCGATAAGGCCCCCAAGGTAGAGGGTAGAAGCCTTGTAATGTTCCTGAGCGAAAAGCGTTAGACAGTACAATCTGAAGGAGGACATAGAAATG
>CAZSAF010000107.1:0-9008 GCA_964604605.1 uncultured Lachnospiraceae bacterium | reverse complement strand
CCCTCCATTGATTTTTACGAACATACTGCCCGTTAGCCTTTCGATAGGCTGCCGCTTGCTCAAAAGATAGCGGTAAATCAAAGGAAAGATTAAGCCTCCCTACTTTTGATAGCTGCCTGCGCCGCTGCCAGACGGGCAATCGGCACACGGAATGGCGAGCAGGACACATAGTCCAGGCCAATCCGGTCGAAGAACTCCACGGAGGACGGATCTCCGCCATGCTCACCGCAAACACCCAGATGGATATCCGGACGGGTAACGCGGCCCTTCTTGGCAGCCATCTCTACCAGCTGGCCAACACCAGCCTGATCCAGTTTTGCAAACGGATCGGACTCATAAATCTTGGCCTTGTAGTAGGAATCCAGGAACTTGCCGGCATCGTCACGGGAGAAGCCGAAGGTCATCTGGGTCAGATCGTTGGTACCAAAGGAGAAGAACTCAGCCTCCTCGGCAATCTCATCGGCAGTCAGAGCCGCACGAGGGATCTCGATCATGGTTCCGATATGGTACTGCATGTCGGAGCCTTTCTCTTTCTTCACCTGCTCAGCGGTCTCCACTACGATGTCCTTCACAAACTTCAGCTCTTTCTTCTCGCCAACCAGAGGGATCATGATTTCCGGCACAATGTCGTAGCCCTTCTCTTCTTTCACCTCAATGGCAGCCTCCATGACAGCGCGGGTCTGCATCTTGGCAATCTCCGGGTAGGTGACAGCCAGACGGCAGCCACGGTGGCCCATCATGGGGTTGAACTCATGCAGTCCGTCGCAGATGGCCTGTACTTTCTCGGGGGTCATGTTCATATCCTTGGCCAGTTCCGCAATGTCCTGAGGATCGGTGGGAACAAACTCATGCAGCGGCGGATCCAGGTAACGAACGGTCATGGGCCGTCCTTCCAGGGTCTCGTACATGGCCTTGAAGTCCGCCTTCTGGAACGGAAGCAGTTCCATGAGAGCAGCTTCTCTGGCTTCCTGAGTCTTGGACAGGATCATCTTCCGGATCTTCGGAATTCTCTCCGGCTCAAAGAACATGTGCTCGGTACGGCAAAGGCCAATGCCCTCAGCGCCCAGACGAACCGCGTTGGCGGTATCTGCCGGGTTGTCCGCGTTGGTGCGAACCTGCAGACGGCGGAACTGATCAGCCCAAGCCATAATCCGTCCAAAGTTGCCGCTTACGGAAGCGGGAACGGTCTTGATGTCGCCCAGGTAGATCTTACCGGTGGAGCCGTCCAGGGAGATATAGTCGCCCTCGTGGATAGTCTCGCCGCCCAGGGTAAACACCTTGGCTTCCTCATCAATGTTGATGGCACCGCAGCCGGATACACAGCAGGTGCCCATGCCACGGGCTACCACAGCCGCATGGGAGGTCATGCCGCCGCGAACGGTCAGGATACCCTCGGAAGCGTGCATACCTTCAATATCCTCCGGGGATGTCTCCAGACGAACCAGGATGACTCTCTCGCCAGCCTCGTGATGCGCCTTGGCATCCTCCGCGTTGAAGTAAACCTTACCGGCAGCAGCGCCCGGGGATGCAGGCAGAGCCTCGCCCAGCACCTTGCCAGCCTTCAGGGCTTCCGCGTCAAAGGTGGGATGCAGCAGCTGATCCAGGGACTTGGCCTCAATCCGAAGCACAGCCTCCTCGGGAGTGATCACGCCTTCATCCACCAGATCGCAGGCAATCTGCAGAGCCGCCTGCGCGGTTCTCTTGCCGTTACGGGTCTGCAGGAAGTACAGCTTGCCCTCCTGGATGGTGAACTCCATATCCTGCATATCGCGGTAATGGCTCTCCAGCTTGTTGGCAATCTCCATGAACTGCTTGTAGCACTCCGGCAGATCCTGCTCCAGCTTGGTGATGGGCTGCGGGGTACGGATACCAGCCACAACGTCCTCACCCTGGGCATTGATCAGGTACTCACCATAGATGCCCTTGGCGCCGGTGGAAGGATTACGGGTGAAGGCAACGCCGGTACCGGAGGTATTGCCCATGTTGCCGAATACCATGGCCTGCACGTTTACGGCAGTGCCCCAGTCGCCGGGGATGTCGTTCATACGGCGGTATACAATGGCACGAGGGTTGTCCCAGGAACGGAACACCGCCTTTACAGCCTCCATCAGCTGTACCTTGGGATCCTGCGGGAACTCGCTGCCGATCTCCTTCTTGTACAGCTCTTTGTACTTGGCGATAACGGTCTTCAGGTCATCGGCATCCAGATCGGTGTCGTACTGGGCACCCTTGGCCTCTTTCACCTCATCCAGAATGGCCTCAAATTTGGACTTCTCCACTTCCATTACCACGTCGGAGAACATCTGGATGAAACGGCGGTAGGAGTCATAAGCAAAACGGGGATTGCCCGTCTTCTTCGCAAAGCCCTCCACAGCTACATCGTTGAGACCCAGGTTCAGGATGGTGTCCATCATCCCAGGCATGGAAGCCCGGGCACCGGAACGAACGGATACCAGCAGCGGATCCTCGCTGTCACCAAACTTTTTGCCCTGAATCTCTTCCAGGGTCTTCAGGTAATCAAAAATCTGTCCCTGAATCTCCTCGGAAATCTGCTTTCCATTGTTGTAGTAATCCGTGCAGGCTTCCGTGGTAACGGTGAAGCCCTGGGGGATCGGCAGACCCAGGTTGGTCATCTCGGCCAGGTTGGCACCTTTGCCGCCAAGAAGGTTCCGCATGTCCGCGTTGCCCTCTTTAAACAAATACACCCATTTTGCCATTTTTTTAATCTCCTCCTATATTGGTTCTCCTCATCGCCTATGGGCCGGCGGAATGAGAATTTCAAATGAGAAGGGCCGCACGAACGCCATTTTCTGGTGTGCGCACAAACCCACTAGCCATTATAGCATGTGGTTTTCAAAATGTCTATCCGCTGAAAAAAATTCATGCGGTTTTTCCCGAAATTTTCCTAAAAGAAGAAGATTATAGGGCTTCCAGCCGGCTGGCGATGGCTTCTCTAGCGAAGGTCAGCAGAGGATCCTCCCCTTCCGGATCCTCCTGCACACGGCTGGGGCAATCCAGGTACAGCACGCACCGCTGCTCTTTCTGGTAAGGCTCCCAGAGTGGCACGTCTTTTCCTTCCTGCTGTTTTGCTCCGGTATCCTCCTCCCGGTTGGGGTTCCCGGTCTGGATAAACCGGCACCAGTACTCCTGCATCTGCTCCGCCAGTTTTGCGTCTTCTGCCGTGGTTCCCGGAATTTTATCCCAGGTCCCCAGCAAATACTGGGTCTCCAGGCCATGGCAAGCCACCCCCTTTTCCGAATCCTTCCGGCAGAAATCAAAGACGTACACCGGCGCTCTTCCGGCGGCGGCGCTGCGCTCCGCAAACACTTTGGCACGGGCCAGCAGCAGATGGGTCCGGCGGAGGCATTCCCGGATCTCCGCCGCGGATCCGGCATGGCACAAGGCCTCGTAATCCTTCCAGGCATCTCCAAACACTGCCTGATTCAGCTGATGGAAGGTTTCTTCCCCGTGAAGGAACACATGCTCTCCACTCTCATCGTGGGTGTTTCCCACCAGATAGGGAATGTTGGCATTTTCCAGCCGGGCCATGGACTCCCGGTACTGTTTGGGAAGCAAATAGCCGTCCCGGCAGACTCCCAGGGTGGTTCCATAATGGTATTTCTTCCGGAAATGGCACTCGTCAAAATCAATCAGCTGCGCATAGGAGAGCTGCCGCATCTCCTCCACCGAGCGGCACCCCACTTTTTCCATGTATTCCACACCCCGGGCCTCCAGCGCCTCCAGGGTGTCCAGCTTAAAGTCTTCCGGGTACATGGCCCCCTCCAGCGCCACACTGCTCTCAATAATTGCCTGCTGGAACAGACCCCTGGACAAGGGGGAGCAGCACAGTACCTGGGTGCTGCCGGCTCCTGCAGAACAGCCGCCAATGGTCACCCGCTCCGGATCCCCGCCAAAGGCGGCAATGTTCTCCCTCACCCACCGCAGCGCCGCAATCTGATCCAGGTGAGCGTAGTTGCCGGATGCCCCGTATCCACTTTCCGCTGTCAGCTCCGGATGGGCAAAGTATCCCATGAGCCCCAGACGGTAGTTGAAGGTCACATAGACAATCCCCCGGCTGCAGAAGGGCTGCGGGCTGGCGCTTTTACCTCCGCCGGAGCCACAGCAGAAAGCCCCTCCGTGAATCCAGACGAACACCGGCAAATGGCCCTCCGGTTCCGGCGTCCACACGTTCAAATACAGGCAGTCTTCGCTGTCATTGCCAAAAACCCCCCGCTCTGCCGGATCTCCGCCGGGAATGGACTGGCTGGGTGCCTGCAGTGCCGGGGCCCCCAGTTCTAACGCCGGGCGTTCCCCCTCCCAGGGCTCCGGAGGCTGGGGCTCCCTCCAGCGCAAGCTGCCCACCGGCGGTTTGGCATAAGGGATTCCCTGGAAAGCTGCCCAGCCCGCCTCCTCTTTGCCCTGCAGCCATCCTTCCTTCACATGTACCAATGTCTTCATGGTTCCTCCTCTTCCTCCGGCTTAACCGGATCGCTCATGGATTTGCGCCAGTTGTCCGCAATCATTTTGGCAATGTCCTCCAGAATATCGTTCTTCCGCTTTTTCTTAGAATAAAACAGCATAATTTCCCTCCGCAGCATGGGTTTTTCCAGAGGAAAGACATGCAGTTTTTTTCCAGCATGTTCCGCCAGAATCTGAGCGGAGGTGCGACTGCACATACCGTAGGCTTTATTTTTCAGCACCATTCCGTTGACCACATCCTGAGTAGGCCCTTCCCCAAACATCTTAAAGGAACGATGATTGTCCATAAAATATTTTCGGATTTTCTTGGAAACGCCGCTCTCCATGGGATGCAGCACAATGGGTACGTGGGAGAGATCCAGCAGATCAATCCCTCGGCTGAACTTTTCCACATACTTTTCATATTCATCCGCAAAATACAGCCGCATCACCTCATCGGTGATGATAATGCAGTCCTCATCCCAGCTGAGGCGAATTCCCTCCAGTCCCTCCGTTTTCTGTCCCTGCGTGCCGGTATAGCCTGCCACTGCCAGGTTCAGATCCTGCCGCTGAACCTGGTCTATAATGTCCTGATTAAATCCAGTGGTAATGTGAAACGAGACATTGGGATACTTTTTCCCAATCTCAATGATAGGCAGGTTCTGCATAACCAGGGAAACCATGGGCACAAAAATCCCCATGGACACCCGGATGTCTGTGTCGTTCTCCAGGTCTGCCAGGTCCCGGGCCAAATCCTGGTACACCTGCTCAATCTCCTCCGCAGCCAGCAGCAGCCGTTCCCCGGCCACGGTCAGCCGCAGCCGGGGCTTCCGGCGCAAAAGTGTAACGCCGTAATGCTTCTCCAGCTTTTGAATGTACGCACTGAGACTCTGCTGGGAGATGTGCAGGCTGGCAGCTGCCTTGGAAATATTCAGCTGTTTGGCAATCTCCACAAAGTATTCCAGTGACGGGTTATCCATAACTGCCTCCTGTCTTTATCCCTCCTGGTGGCGCTTGGGCATGCCGTGGCAGGGGCACCAGCAGCCAAAATTATAGAGAGAGACCTTCTGTAGCGACTGCAGCGCCAGATCCATGTTTTCCGTAAACCCTTCCCCCGGACCGGTTACCTTCCCGGACTCTGTGGAGCAGCAGTCCCCGGCAAACAGGCAGTCCTGGTACAGAATGCACACATGGCCGGCTGTGTGACCGGGGGAGGGAATCACCTGGTACCCCTCCAGGCGTTCCGGATAAATCTCCACCTGGGGCGGCTGAAAGCCCTGGAACATTTTTTCCTTGTTGGGCAGACGCTTTCTCTTTCCCGTAAGGTATTCTTCTTCCTCCCTGGATACATACACCTTGCAGCCGGTGGCCTCCTGGAGCATCCGGGCGTTGCCGATATGGTCCATGTCCGTATGGGTCAGAAAGATCCGCTTCAGATCCGCCGGTTGGAAGCCCAGCTGCTCAATTTCCCGCAGAATCGCCTCCCCCCGCCCCGGCAGGCTGGTGTCAATCATCGTCAGGCCTTCCCCATCGCGCGCCAGATAGCAGTGAAAACCCTGCGTCTGCCCTTGGGTCCGGGATGCCTCCAGCAGCCAAATATTTTCTGCAATTTTCATATACTACCCCCATCTGCCGAAAGGGTGCCCGCCGGCAATCCGGCAGGCACTCCGTCTCATTTCATCAACCGGTATGCCGTACCGAACACGGCATACCGGGTTATACAAATCTGCTGCCTCTTATTCAAAATAAGCCTTGGAGAAGTCCACGTTGGGACGGTACACCATGCCCTTCAAATTGGAGGCGACCAGGTTCAGGTCAAACATATCCGAGATACCTTTTGCGATATAATTGGAAGCAATTACCTCCTGCAGCTGGATATAGATATCCGCCCGTGCTGCCTCATCGGTCTCCGCCACTGCCGCATTAAGCAGGGAGTCGATCTCATCGGAAACCTCGGTTCCCGCATAGCGGAACATGCCGCTTCCTCCGCCGTCCGGGCTGTTGGAACTGGACAGGAAAGTGGACATGGCGGAGGCCGGCTCATTGAGCTGTCCCATATTGCTCAGGAACACGTCAAAGTCGCTGCCATCGCTTTCCAGCTTCCAGGTGTTGTACGCCGCAGACTCCATGAATTCCACCTCAATGGTGATTCCCGCCTCGGACATCATGGACGGAAGAGCCTCTGCCATGGCTCGCCGGTATGTATTAGAATCACAGACCAGCCGGATGGTAATGCCATCTGAATAACCTGCCTCCGTCAACAGTTCCCTGGCTCTTTCCGGATTGTACTGATAAGCCGCATCGCCTTCCAGGGCAGCGGAATACCACATGTTGGAGGGCAGGATACTGGTGGAAGCGGAGCCGGACACATCAAAGGCCAGAATGTTCAGCGTCTCGCTGTCCACCGCATACATCACCGCCTGGCGCACCCGGGCATCCTGCATGATCTCACTGGTCATATTGATTCCTATATAGTAGATGGCCTGGGACACGTCTGCCCGCCAGACAGAGATATTCTCCACTTCGCCGTTCTCCACCCGATTCACATCCTCAGTGGTCGCGCTTTTATACACATCAATGCTGCCGTTCTCCAGCTCTACCATGCGTACGGAAGACTCGGTGATGATCCGGAATGTCATGTTCTTGATGTAGGGAGCCCCTCTCCAATATGTCTCATTGGCGATGAAGTCCACGCTGACGCCTGCCTGCCAGTCGCTGACCACAAAGGGGCCGGTGCCGGTGATGGCCTCGCCCTGGGCCGCCTCCTCCTCATACACTGCCGGGTCCACAATAAAGATATTGGACATGGTGTAGGGAAGGGTACCAAACTCAATGAAAGTGGGAATATAGACCGTGTACTCATCCACCTTCTCCACATTGGCCACGTCCACGTTGGCCAGGTAGCCCATGACGGAAGCACTCTCCGCCGCTGCCGTCTGCATGGTGTAAATCACCGCATCCGCATTGAAGGGATTGCCGTTGCTGAAAGTCACATCCTGGCGCAGATAGAAAGTGCAACCCATATTGTCCTCATCAAACTCCCAGCTTTCCGCCAGCCAGGGGATCAGCTCGCCGTTCTCATCATAGGTAGTCAGGGCTTCCAGGGACTGGCAGGAAAGCACCAGCTGCGGCCCCATGGAGCCAGAGTAAGGATTCATGGTGCCCGGATCCGAGTTCATGCCGAATACCAGGGTATCCTTGCTGGAGGTAATCTCCTCCTCCGCTGCCTCCCCGCTGGCGCTTGCGCTGCCGGCAGCCTCCGTACTGGCAGCTCCGGTGTTCTCCGCAGCTGTGGTTTCCCCTCCACTGCCGGAGCAGCCTGCCAGCACCATGGACAGAGCCAGAAGAGATGCCATTAGAGCTTTTCCTTTTTTCATGTTGTTCCTCCTTCTGATTTTTATTGATCAATTTACATTGATACCGTTGAGTTCCCTCGCCCGGTGACAGGATACAAAATGTCCCGGCCGGATCTCCTCCAGTGCCGGCGGTGCCGCCAGACAGGCTTCCGTAGCATGGATGCATCGCTTGGCAAACCGGCAGCGGAGCTTAGGGTTGATGGGGGAGACAATCTCTCCCTTTAACAGGATCCTCTGCTTTTTGGGACCCACCTTGGGGATGGGAACCGCCGAGAGCAGCGCCTGGGTGTACGGGTGGAGCGGATTGGCAAACAGGTCCTCCGTGTCGCTCCACTCCACGGTCTGCCCCAGATACATAACCATAATTTTGTGGGACAGGTATTTGACCACCGAAAGGTCATGGGAAATAAACATATAAGTCAGCCCCCGATCCCGCTGCAAATCCTGCAGCAGGTTGATGATCTGGGCCTGGATGGAGACATCCAGGGCAGACACCGGCTCATCGCAAACCACAAAGTCCGGATCCACGCCAGTCTGTGGCCGGGGGCCGCCGTCGAGCTCATGGGGATAGGAATTCCCCAGCCGGGACGCCAGTCCCACCGTATCCATGAGCTCCGTGATCCACTTTTCCCTCTCCGCCTTGGGCATTCCCGCGTTTTCCAGCGGTTCGGAGATAATCTTCCGCACGGGCATCCGGGGATTCAGGGAGGCAAAGGGATCCTGGAAGATAATCTGCATTTCCTTCCTCAGCTCCCGCAGTTCCCTCTTATTCACATGGGTAATATCCCGGCCCTTGTACAGGATCTTCCCACCGGTACTCTCCAGCAGGTGGAGCACCACCCGCCCCAGGGTGGACTTGCCGCAGCCGGACTCTCCCACCACCCCCAGGGTAGTTCCCTTTTCCACGGAAAAGTTGATGTCATCCACCGCATGCAGCGTGCCTGCCGCCGTCTGGAAATATTTTTTCAGACCTACGGCCTCCAGCAAAGTTTCCTTGGCCATTTACGCCCCCTCCTTTCCCGCAAACAGGTGGCAGCGCACCATGTGCCCGGCGCCAAGCTCCGTCAGTTCCGGCTCCTGGGTCTCACAGACTGCCATTTTTTTCTTGCACCGGGGGCAGAACTTGCATCCCGCCGGCAGGTTGGCCGGATCCGGCATCAGTCCGTCAATGGGAACCAGCCGGTCCTGCTTCAT
>CAZSAF010000106.1:0-9034 GCA_964604605.1 uncultured Lachnospiraceae bacterium | reverse complement strand
CTGGTCATCGGGAACGCGGAGATTCCGGGTGTTCCCTTTACGGTGGGAGAGGAATTCCGGCAGGCGGTGGAAGACAAATTTGCCCGCTACGGATTGGACAAAGCCGCTGTACAGACCTGGCAGGATTACCCCATTACCTGGTACGCATATCCCAACAGCCAGAACGTTCCTATGTTTACGGTGGGCATTGTAGATAATATGGTACACGCCAACTATCCGGAGGAAAGCTGGATCAGCTTTGACCAGTTCTTCTGCCAGTTCAGCCGGGATGAGGAAGGCCGGCTGTGCTACCGGGGAAAACGGATCTAAAGAAATACGAGGGAGAGGAGACAAGATGAATTTATTAACGGTTTGTCTGATTATCTGTCTGCTGACGCTTATCGGATATATCTGGGGCAAGTATTCCCTGGGAACCGTGGCCTGCATGAGTATGCTGCTGTTTTTGATCAGCGGCTGCATCAGTCCTTCGGAGGCTCTGGCCAACATTGGCAACAGCAATGTGGTCATGGTACTGAGCATGTTTGTGGTATCCGAAGGCTTTAAACGGACCCAGGCGGTGCGGCTCATTGGCCGCAGCGTCAGCGCCATTGCCAAGGGCAGCATTACCAAGGTGATGCTGGGATTTACCCTGGCCTCCATTCTGGCCGCAACCTTTACGGGAAGCGCGGCCGCAGCATTTTGTATTATGGCTCCGTTGATTTCCGCCACCTGCGCGGAGATGGACATTAACCCCAGCAAGGTAACGTTCAGTGTGGGCCTGGTCTGTATTGCCGCTTGCGGCATCATTCCGGTAGGCGGATCCCTGGCTATGTTTGGAGAGCTGAACGGATATATTGTAGCCAACGATTATGCGCAGTATCAGCTGGCGGTGATTGATCTGTTCAAGGGGCGGTTACCCAGCCTGATTCTGCTGGCCATCTACACCACCTTCATTGGCCACCGGTTCTCCCCGGAAAAGCCGGTAACGCTGACGAAAAGCGGAGAAGAATTCGCGGCGGCTGGCAATCAGAAGCCTTTAAAGCCCTTCTAGGAGCGATGCGGCTATATCATCTTCCTGCTGGTAACGGTGGCGCTGATTTTGAACGATCAGCTGAACAGCCTGTTTCAAGCCATTGGCCTGGCGGAGCTGGCGGCCTGGGAGATTGTTCTGTTGGGTGCCTTCCTGATGGTCCTCACCGGCGTGCTTTCCAGCAAAGAGGCCTTTGCGGCGGTGCCGCTGGATCTGGGCTTCCTGATTGCGGGCAGCCTGTGTATGGGAAGCGCCCTGGCCAACACCGGCGGCGGTGAGATTATTGGCGGAGCCATTGCCCGGGTGGCGGACCAGCTGCAGAACCCGTATTTGATCGGGGCCGTTTTACTGTCCGTTATCAATATCCTTTGGGTTATGACCGTGTATCCGTTGTAACCGCCGGCATGGTTTTATCATAGTAATCGCAGAACAGCTGCACAAAAACCTTCTGTGCCTGGGATACATAGGTTTTTCCCGGCAGAACAATGTCAAAGGTCCGGGTGGCCAGCGGAGAGCGGAGCGGGTAGTACAGCATCTTTTCTCCGCGGTTGCCCACCAGCCGGTCACTGATAAAGACCGCGCCCAGGCCGGCGCTGGCCAGATGGTAGGCGGTGACCAGCTGGGAAAGCTCCATGACCACCGGCGGTGTAATGCCGGCTTCCTGGAAGAAAGAAAGGGCCCGGTCCCGGAGATTGTTGCCGGGAGTCAGGAGCAAAAAAGGCGTGTCGGCCAGCTGGCGGAGATCCGCAGCCGGGCAGCCCTCCTTCCGGTGGGTTCCCGCCAGCACATCCTCCGCCGTCAAAGCACAGTAGGACAGCTGCCGGTTCACCGGAAAGACCCAGGGCACCGCCAGCAGAATGGTGTCCCGAAACGCGGGAATCCGGTGAAACCGTTCGTGGGGGGCCGGCATACAGTGAAAGGTCAGGTCAATCTGCCGTTCGTTCAGCAGAGCGAGCAGGCGGGCGGAACCTCCTTCGGTCAGCACCAGGTGAACGCCTGGCCATTTTGCTTGATACTGGGCCAGCACCGGCGGCAGCACATAGGAGTTAAAGTAATGGGAGCCTCCTATGCGCAGGGTGCCGGTTTTCAGCTGAGAAAGATCCTGCAGCTGCTGTTCCAGCTCGTGCTCCAGAACCTCCATCTGGCGGATTTTTTCAATGTAGAGCTTCCCGGCTTCGGTGAGCTCCAGAGGCTGCCGGTCCCGCCGGAAAAGGGGCATGCCAATTTCCGCTTCCACCCGCTGCACGGCAATACTCAGCGCCGGCTGGGTCATGTAGAGGGCCTGGGCTGCCTTGGAAAAGCTCCCTTTTTGGTAAACCATATAAATGTATTTCATTTCCTGCTGCATCGTGTCGTGTCCTCCCAGTGGTGCCGGGCGGGCCAGAGAGGGCCGTGGCACCGGTTTTTGCGCGGGGCGGCGCCCGTTACCTTGGGGATGTAGAGGGCGGTTTAAGCTTATAAACAAAAATTATGATTTATCATAAACTATAAATTTCCTGCCCCGAGTATAGCGCAGGAATTCCACAAAATCAAGAGAGAGGTGTATACAGAAATATGAAAATTGACGCATTGATGATGGATCCCAAAGATAACGTGGTGACCTGCGTGCGGGAGGTGAAGGAAGGGGAAACCGTCCGCTACCGGAATGGAGAGCAGGAGTGTGAGATTGTGGCCAAGCAGGACATCCCCTTCTGCCACAAGATTGCCCTGGAGGATCTGGGAAAGGATGCCCCGGTCCGCAAGTATGGGGAGCAGATCGGCAAAACCCTGGAGCCCATTGGGGCGGGGATGCGGGTGGACCATACTAATATCTACAGCGTGCCCCGGGACTATGCCAGCGAATATATTGGAGGAGGAAAAGTGCAATGAAATTTTGGGGATATAGAAGATCAGACGGAAGAGTGGGAATCCGCAACCATGTGCTGATTCTGCCGGCCTGCGCCTGCGGGAGTGAGAGCTGCCGGGTGGTGGCCAGCCAGGTGCAGGGGGCGGTGAACATTGTCTTTAACACCGGATGTTCCGATGTGGCGGCCAACACGGCCATGTCCCAGAAGGTGCTCACCGGTTTTGCCTGCAACCCCAATGTGTATGGGGTGGTGATCATTGGCCTGGGCTGTGAGACGGTGCCCCACCAGGAGCTGCGGGAAAAAATTCAGAAGATGACGGACAAGCCGGTGGTGTCCTTTGGCATCCAGGAAGAGGGCGGCACCCTGAAGACCATTGAGAAGGCCGTGCGGGCGGCCCGGGAGATGGCGGCGGAAGCGGCCCTGGTGCAGAAGGAGGAGTGTGATGTCTCTGAACTGCTGGTGGCCATTGAGTGCGGCGGCTCGGACGCCACCTCCGGCATTGCGGCCAACCCGGCTGCCGGAAATATGAGCGACCGGTTTGTGGACATGGGTGCCTCCACCATGATGAGCGAGACTATTGAGTTTATCGGCGGGGAGCATGTGCTGGCCAAGCGGGGCGCCACCCCGGAGATCCATGACCAGATTATCCGGATCTGCCAGGAATACGAGGAGCATCTGACCAAGGCTGGCCAGAACTGCCGGGCCGGGCAGCCCACCCCGGGCAATAAGGCCGGCGGCCTCTCCACCCTGGAGGAAAAGAGCCTGGGCTGCATCCGCAAGGGCGGCACCCGGCCGGTGGTGGAGGTGATTGAACAGGCCACCCAGCCCACCAAAAAGGGCGCCATTATCATGGATACCGCCGGTTATGACATTGCCTCGGTGACCTCCATGGCTGCCGGCGGCTGCGTGGTCATGGTGTTTACCACCGGACGGGGCACCCCCACGGGCAACGCCATTATGCCGGTGCTGAAGGTGACGGCCAACAAGCACACCTACCAGCACATGGAGGACAACATGGATGTGGACCTCAGCGGGATCATTGAGGGGACCGAGACCATAGAGGACGGCGGCCAGAAGCTGGTGGATGCGGTGATGCAGGTGAGCAATGGCCGGCTGACCAAGGCGGAGGCCTACGGGTTCTCGGACATCGCGGTAGACCATGTGTGCCGGTTCATCTGACCGTACACGGTAGAGGGGCTGCCGTGCTTTGGGGACGGCACCGACCTGCCGGCGCTGTGGGAGGCTTTGGGAAAAATTTTCTGCGATTACGGCTTAAAATACAAAAAAGCCAATTCTGGCTGTAAGCAGTGGCGCCGGCGGAGCAAAAGCCAATTTCCTGCAATGAAAAGCGCTGGCTTTTCCTGAGCTTATGATGGGAAGTGGTGGAAAATCGGGAATGAGGGAATAAGAAAAAGGAGGATGCTGGAAAATAACCGGCATCCCCCTTGTGCTTACAGGGAGTCCAGCACCTCCGTGATGGTGTCCAGAAACGCATTCTCCCCCAGGGTGTTTACCTTCATAAACAGTCCCTGGCTGCCGCCGGCGGTCCAGAATAGTGTGAAAGTCTCCGGTTACGATACGCTCATATTTGGCCATTGTCATTCCTCCGGTTCTTTTTCCGTGCCCGTCTCCAGGCATTCCAGGTGCGCCTGCTCAATCTTCTCGGTAGTCCGCCGGTCCACCGCCTGCTTCAGCTCCCGCAGCCAGGGAGAGAAGGCTACCTGCTCCGCCCCGTAGGTGTACTGCAGCTCATATTCCAGAGGCAGCCAGGTGGAAAGGTCCGCCTGGTCGTGCTGGATGACCGCTTCCATCTTGTCCAGGGCCTTGTACAGCCGGGCCTCCGGCGTCTGCCGGTCCTTCATCTCCGCCAGCCGCCTCCGGGATTCGCTCCGGCTCCCCTCCGGCAGGGGCTCCACCCATGGGTGTAACTGCTCCTCCTCCGTCTGTTCGTGGGCGGAGGTTTTTTCAAAAGCAGGAATATCCCCGGTGAAGGCTTCTCCAAGGTCGTGGATCAGACACATGCGGATGACCCGGTTCATATCCAGCTCCGGGAAGGTATCTGTCAGCAGCATGGCCATCAGCGCCAGCTGCCAGCTGTGCTCCGCCACACTTTCCCGGCGGCCGTTGGAGGTCCAGGAGTGGCGGGGGCTGCACTTGAGTTTTTCTGTCACATCCAAAATCTGCAGAAGCTGCTCCGGGGTCATGGGTCAATCCTCCTGTCCTTGCTGGTGCTTTCCCGGCGGTTCGCTTTCCAGGCCGCCGGCGGTATCCGCCAGCCATTTCTTGTAGGCCAGCCCCCACTGCTCCATGGCGTCTAATATGGGGTACATGGACTGGCCCAGCTGGGAAAGGGAGTACTCCACCCGGGGCGGCACCTCCGGGTAGACGGTGCGGATGACAATGCCGTCCTCTTCCATGGTCCGGAGGCTGTCCGTCAGCACCTTCTGGCTGACTCCCGCCAGGTCTTTTTTCAGTTCGTTGAAGCGCCAGGGGCGCATGCGCAGGTTGCGCAGAATCAAAAGCTTCCATTTACTGCCAATCAGCTGCACGGTGGTGGCCACCGGGCAGGCGGGCAATTCTTCCTTTGTCAGCATGGGCTCACCTCCCTGTTTATTGTTCATTATAGATTATAAAACGGCCGGGCGTCCAAGGCAAGAGGTTACAAAAAGGTGCCGGGTTTCATATTTCGTAAACATTTCGCAAGCAATTCCCAAACAGATGCATCCTACAATAAAAGCGTTCCAAGAGAAAATACCAGAAAGGCTTTCATGGTCGATGGTGCTTGCGTCATCGGCTCCCTGGTGCTGGGGATCGGGATGTGTTTCACCATGGTCTGGGCCGGGAACCTGTTTGCGCCGGGGGTGATCCTGGGCGTAGTGGGGCTGGCAGTGGCAGGCGCCACCTATCCGGTGTACGGGCGGATCACCCGCAAGGCGCGGGCGAAGCTGGCGCCCCAGATTCTGGCGCTGGCGGAGGAGCTGTCCCGGGAGAACGGCTGAGCTTACGCCAGCGCCTGAATGGCCAGTTCCAGCCCCCGGACAATTTGGGACAGCTCCATGCTGGGCGGGGGCGGCGTCTTGCCGGCCGCCTGCTCCGGCAGATAGGGCACGTGAATGAATCCACCCTGGATGGAGGGGGCTTCGGTGTGTGTAAAATGCAGCAGGGTGTACAGCAGGTGGTTGCAGACGTATGTGCCAGCCGAGTAGGAGAGGAAGGCGGGAATTCCATCTTCCTGCAGGGCCGCCGCCATCTTTTTCATGGGTAAGGTGGAAAAGTAGGCGGTGGGGCCATGGGGGACAATGGGCTGATCCACCGGCTGCGCGCCGTCGTTGTCCGCCATGGAGGCGTCCTGCAGGTTAATGGCCACCCGCTCCAGGGCCAGCTTGGAGTAGCCGCCGGCCTGGCCCACGCAGAGCACCGCATCCGGGCCATGGCTTTCTATGGCCGCCCGCAGAGCCGGGCCGGAGGCTCCAAAGGAGACCGGCATCTCTTCTTTTACAATTTTTATTCCGCCCATCTGGTCCGGCAGCAGCTTCACCGCCTCGTAGGACGGGTTCACCGTTTCCAGGCCAAAGGGCGCAAATCCTGTGATTAAGAGTTTCATCTGTGTGACATCCTTTCGGAAAGTTTTCCCTATCATCATGGCATATCTGCCGAAAAAAATCAAGAAAAAGCGCTCGGTTACTTTCCGGTAACCAGGTAATAAAAAAGTGCGTACTTTTTTCCGGCGAAAATCCCGACCTCCCGAAAATGCCGGTATATCAAGGAAAACAGCCCATTTCACAAGGGTTTCCGGGGAGGCGCGGGTCGCACAATTTCTTATAAAATCTTAGGTTTTCTTAACCAAATGGCGTAAAATTGGCGTAAAGTGGCGTAAAAGCATCTGACACCAAAACTGAAAAATGTACGATTTATAAGGCCGCCTGTGTCTGCTATCCTATAAGCACAGCGGTCTTATATTTTGCCTGTAAACAGAAAAGAAAGGAAGGGTTATCGCTATGAATGAAACGGTAAACCGTATGAACGCATTATCCGGTGCTTTTGCCGCGCCGCTTATGGACGGGATATATTCCCTCTGCCAAGACAGGAAAGTATTATCGGATATACACATCCTGATCCGCGCCCTGTGGGAAAATCGGCAATATGAAGAAGCCATGCGGCTGCTCTCCATTTTATCAAGGCTTACCCCTGAAACAGATTTCTCTCCCTTGGAGCAAATTGCCGGAGCAGAAGAAACCGGCATATTCCTCGAACAATTCCTTGCGGACTGCGAGGAAATCCTGACCGAATACGCCATTTAAGCCATTCGTACCTTTGCGTTTCCTTGTTTCCTATTGTACCATATAGGTGCGATGGGAACAAGGAGGTGCATAGCGTGATAAATGAAACGGAACGGGACGCGCTGCTGTGTTTTCCAATGTCTTTTTCGGCAAGTGGAAGCTGATGATTCTCTACGAATTATCCGACGGAGAAAAGCGGTTTGGAGATATAAAGAAGTCTTTGGGAAACCTTTCTTCCAAAATACTGACGCAATCAACGGAAGAACTGCTAAACGAAGGCTTGATTATGCGAGTGCCTTATCCCGAAGTGCCGCCCCGGGTGTGCTACCGGCTTTCCAAACAGGGACGGGCGTTCCTCCCTTTGCTGGAGCAAATGCTCAACGCCAGCCATTTGAGCCAGAGATACGAACTGGAAGATAAAATCCTCAAGTATTATCCGCAGGAGATCAGCCGGTTAAACGAGCGTATTTCCGAGTACACCGCCGATTTTGCGCGGCGGGAGGAAAACACACCGGCCAAAAAAGAAGATTTCCCGCCCATGCAGATTTACGGGACAGTCTACACCGAAAAGGCCGAAGCTGGCAAGGCACTGATCGAAGCCTGCAAACAGCTTACCAATTCCGATCCGGTTTCCATCGGTTCTTACCGGGGCTTTGAAATGCAGCTTTTCTATGAGGCGTTTTCCAAGGAATACCGCGTGGCTTTGAAAGGGGCGCTTACCCATACCGCCTCCCTCGGCACGGACATTCACGGGAACATTACCCGTCTGGACAATGCGCTGAATGGGCTGGAAACTCGCTTGCAGGAACACCGGGACAGGCTGGAAAACACCACCGCCCAAATGGAAGCTGCCAAAGCAGACGCGGCAAAGCCTTTCCCACGGGAACAGGAGCTTCAGGAAAAATCCAAGCGTCTGGCCGAACTCACGAAACTCTTAAAAATGGATGAGAAAGACCGGGAACTGTTAGATAGTGCCCCCGATGAGGGCGACGAGCAGCCCGAACGGAAGGTTGTGGGATTGGAACGGTGACAGGCATAAAAACAGGGGCAAGCCTCAAAAACTTGCCCCTGCTGCCTGTTCTCTTATTCTGTTTTCCCGCTTACCGACTGGCGCAGCTTGGAATCCCGCCGCAGGGAATCCTTTAACGAGGAAACCATATCTTTTACAATGCGGATTTCATATTCGTCGCAATCTTCTAACAAGGCGGCTATATCCTTTTCAAATGGCGCTTTCGCCATTATAATATTATCACAGAGTAAATCATCGCCTGTAACGGATAAAGCGTTAGCGATACTGATAATGGTACTCAAACTCACACGGGTGGTTCCGGTTTCAATGTTACTCAGGTGCGTTGGAGAAATCCCTATGCGCTCGGCCAGACGCTCCTGCGTCAGATCGGCTTTAATCCGGGCGATTTTAATTCGTTTCCCGATGGCCTTATAATCCAGTTCCATACCGCACCTCCTGTTCCCTGAATTATTCACACATCCTATTGTAACCACGGGCACGGCATATTATAATAATCTATATCCGTACTATACGGTTATAAACCAAACGCAAATAAAAATCGCACATTTGATATTGCTTTCAAGAGCAGATATAGTATCATTAAAACTTAATGTATGAGGTGATCTTCAATGGACAGCAGCTATATGTCTTTGCCGGAACGTATCTCCGAGCAATTCAGCGAGGTTGACAGCGATATTACCGTAGATTTGCGGAAAAGCAATCCTTCTTACAGCAATTTATCGCGTCAGATGGAAGAAATGAAAAAGCAGAATCCCTTTATCATGCAGCTTCTGGAGGGAGAAGGCGAGGTCAATCTTACCGATGAAGAGCATGAAACGCTCAAAGCCTTTTTCCGCCTGTATCTGAAAGCGGACGATATGGAACGGGA
>CAZSAF010000105.1:0-9132 GCA_964604605.1 uncultured Lachnospiraceae bacterium | reverse complement strand
GAAAGCGCCACCGGTGAGGGAACCGCCGGGGCTCAGCAGTTCTCCGTCCAGGGTGACAATGGACAGGCTGTGCCGGTACTTGCGGGCAATGGTCAGGGCGTGGTCAATGGTGTCCGCCACCAGCACCCGGCCCAGCAGATAGGAGGCAATGCCCTTGTAGGCTGAATCCACCTGCACCAGCTGGCTGGCCACCCCCAGGGCCCCCGGCTCCTTCAGGGCCTCCGGCCGGGGAAAGCCGTCCCGGCCGCTGACGCTGGAGATGGGCAGGAAGGTGGCGCGGCCCAGCCGGTTCTTTTTCAGGAACTCCACCAGCCCCTCGGCCGTCTCCTCCGTGTCCGTGACAATGTTCTGGATCCGGCCGCCCAGGGCCGTCTCCAGGGCTACCTCGTATTTTTTCTCCGCGTGGAGCAGATCCGCCACCACCCCAATGATGCCGGGGTTCTGCTTTTTCTTCTCCATGACCCGGCGGATGCTGCCGCCGTAGCCCTCATACCGCTCCGTAATATTCACCAGGGATTCCCGTCGGGTCTTGCGGGTGTGGTACTCCTGCTGGCAGTCCATCAGCGCATTGTTCCGGTTCCGCAGCTCCTCCTCCTTCTGCTTCCGCAGACGGGTGTTGGCCTCCTGCTCCCCGGCCAGCCGCTGCAGCTCTTGCCGCACCTGCTCCAGCTGCTGCTTCCAGGAATCCACCTGGGCCTGCTTTTCCTCCTCCTGGGTCTTGTCCTTCAGGAGCAGCTGGTGCAGTTGGCTCCGCTCCAGCCGGGCCTGCTCCAGCTGGGTGGCAAACTTCTGGCGGCTGGCGCCAATGTCCGCTTTCTGGTTCAGGCCGTCTATAATCTGCTGCTTTTTGGCTTCCAGGTCAAACTCCAGGGCCCGGAGGGCGTCATCCTCATCGGAGAGCCTGGCCTCCAGCTTGCCCAGGGCATCGTCCGCCTGGTCCAGCTGCCGGTTCAGCTCCCCTTTTTCCGCCACAAAGCCTTCCTTCTCCCGGGCCCGCTCCGCCAACTCCTGTTCAATGGCCTGCCGCCGGGCCGCAAACTGCTCCTCGCTGGCCTGGGAAGCCCGGATCTGCTCCTCCAGCACTCGGATCCGCCCTTCCAGGCTTTCCTTCTGCACCTTGCTCTCCGCCAGGGAGGAACGGTGCTCCTCCATCTGCCGGTCCAGGGCCTCGCCCTTCCCCGTCAGCGCGTCGTACCGGGCACGCAGCTGCTCCGACTCCTGCCGGCACTGGTCCAGGTCCCCGTTTACAATGGCCAGACGCTCCTGGGCCGCGGACAGCTTGCCCTTCCACTCGGCGGAATCCAGCAGGAAGGCCCCAATCTCCAGGGATTTCAGCTCCTCCCGGAGCCGCAGGTAGTGGCGGGCCTTCTCCGCCTGCTTGGCCAGGGGCCCCACCTGCTTTTCCAGCTCGCTTAAAATGTCCCGGACCCGCACCAGATTCTGGCGCTCGTCCTCCAGCTTTTTCTGGGCAATGTTCTTGCGCTTTTTGTATTTGACAATGCCGGCGGCCTCGTCAAAGAGCTCCCGCCGGTCCTCCGGCTTGCCGCTTAAAATCTTGTCAATCTGGCCCTGGCCGATGATGGAGTAGCCCTCCTTGCCCACACCGGTGTCATAGAACAGCTCGTTGACGTCCCGGAGGCGACAGCTGTTGCCGTTGATCAAATACTCGCTCTCCCCGGACCGGTACACCCGCCGGGCAATGGTCACTTCCTCATAGTCAATGTCCAGCAGGTGGTCGGCGTTGTCAATGGTCAGGGCCACATAGGCGTAGCCCTGGGGCTTCCGGTTCTCCGTGCCGGCAAAGATCACGTCCTGCATGCTGGAGCCCCGGAGCTGCTTGACACTCTGCTCCCCCAGCACCCAGCGGACCGCGTCCGCCACGTTGCTTTTGCCGCTGCCGTTTGGCCCCACAATCCCCATGATTCCCGGCTGGAACTCCAGGACTATCTTATTGGCAAAGGATTTAAAGCCTTGGGCTTCAATTTTCTTCAGATACATGGCCCCTCCGCTCCTGGTTCTCCAGCGACTGAATGGCCATGTAGGCCGCCGCCTGCTCCGAAAGTTTCTTGTTCCGGCCGGTGCCGGTGCCCGCCAGCGTATCCCCGATCCAGGCCGCTGAGGTAAACAGCTTGTTGTGGTCCGGCCCCTCGGTCTTCACCAGCTCGTAGCGGAGGGCTCCCATCTCCCGGCTCTGGACCAGCTCCTGCAGGATAGTCTTGCTATCAAAAAAGAGCTTCTTATGCTCTATATCATGGAGGATAAACCGCAGCACAAACTCTTTTGCATTAGCAAAACCACCGTCCAGATAGATGGCACCGATCACCGCTTCCAAGGCGTCCGAAAGCAGGGATGCCTTCTCCCTCCCACCGGTTCGCTCCTCGCCCCGGCCCATCAAAAGCTCCCGGCCCAGCTGAATCCCCTCCGCACAGTCCGCCAGGGTGGGCTCACAGACAATGCTGGCCCGCAGCTTGGTCAGCTCCCCCTCCGGAAACTCCGGGTACTTGCCGTAGAGGAACTCACTGGTGGAAAGCTCCAGCACTGCGTCTCCCAGAAACTCCAGCCGCTCGTTGCACTGAAGACGGCTCTGATGATGCTCATTGACATAGGAGCTGTGCACCAGCGCCTGGCGCAGCAACGCCGGATTCCGGAACCGGTAACCGATTCTCTGTTCCAAATCTTCCATATATCCTGTCCCTTTCCGCTCTCCACAGCCCTTTGCCGCGGAATCCGCAATCGCTAAAAGACCGCCCGTTTCTGCCCAGGCGGCCCTTTCCGCTTGTCCGGTCCGGCTCAGCCGGTTACCTTCTGAATCTCATCCATGGCGTCGCCTACCGTCTTGATATTCTCCGCCACTTCATCCGGGATCTCCACACCCAGCACATCCTCCAGCTGCATGATGATCTCCACCCGGTCCAGAGAGTCCGCGTTCAGATCGTCCTCAAAGGACTTATCCGGCGTGATCTGGCTCTTATCAATCTTCAGCACCCCTGCAATGATTTCCTGGACTTTCTCAAACTCCATTCCTGACACCTCCTTTCCTCTGTCTGCCATACAGTTCATGGCATTCGGTTACACCCGGAGGGTGTTTCCTACTTGCCGTCCTGTGCGGCATCCGGTTTTCCTTCCAAATCCAAAATAGACTGAATTTTCTCGGTAATCCGCTGTTCCTTAAAGGTGATGCACTGGAGGATGGAATTTTTAATCTCCTTGGCCTTGGCACTGCCGTGGGTCTTTACCACCAGGCCGTTGAGGCCCAGCAGCGGCGCGCCGCCGTACTCACTGGCATCCAGCTTCTTCAGCGTTTTTTTCAGGGCCGGCTTGATCAGCAGGGCGCCGATCTTGGAGCGCAGGCTGCTCATAAGGCTCTCCTTGATCATGCCCACCAGGGCGCCGGCGGTGCCCTCGTAGAGCTTCAAAATCACATTGCCGGTGAATGCCTCGCAGACGATCACATCCGCATAGCCGTTGGGAATCTCCCGGGCCTCAATGCTTCCAATGAAGTTGATATCCGAGCACTCCTTCAGAATCGGGTACGTCTCCTTGACCAGGGCGTTGCCCTTCTCCTCCTCCAGCCCCACATTGACCAGGGCCACATGCTCCATATACAGGGAGCCCATGCGGGCAAACTGCACCAGATGGCTGCTCCGGGCATCCACGTTGGCGCCACTGTCAATGAGCAGGGAGACACCCTTGGTGGTGGGGATCAGGGTGGCGATGGGGGTCCGCTCAATGCCGCGGATCCGTCCTACCACCAGCTGGCCGCCCACCAGCACGGCCCCGGTGCTGCCGGCGGAGACAAAGGCGTCCGCCTTCCCCTCCCGGACCAGCTTTTCCCCCACCACAATGGAGGAATCCTTCTTCCGGCGGATGGCGTGGACCGGCGGCTCGCCGGTCTCAATGACCTCCGTGGCATTCACCGGAATCAGCCGCTCTTTATCGAATGTATACGCGGTCAGCTCCCGCTTTACCACCTCTTCCTGCCCCACCAGAAGAACCTGGATCTTTTCACTTGCATTGACCGCTTCCACCGCGCCTTTTACCAGCTCCGCCGGGGCATTATCCCCGCCCATGGCGTCCACGGCCACTCTCGTCCACTCTTCCATATTCCACTCCTGATTTCGCCGCCCCGAAAGGCGGCGCTGTTCTCCCCGTTTTTCCAGAGAGTTTCATAGTTACTATACTAGATTCATCCACAGAAATCAATGGTTTTCCGCAAACAATCTTACGACCGATAGCCGTCCGGATTCTGGGACTGCCATCTCCAGGAGTCCTCACACATTTCTTCAATCTCCCGGGTTGCCTCCCAGCCCAGCTCCCGCTTGGCCTTGGAGGGAGCCGCATAGCAGGCGGCAATGTCTCCGGCCCTCCGGGGCTTGATCTCATAAGGGATCGGCTTGCCGCAGGCCTTCTCGTAGGCCTTCACGACCTGCAGCACACTGTAGCCTTTGCCGGTGCCCAGGTTATAGATGCTGACCCCTTCCTTGTCCGCCAGCTTCTGCACCGCCTTCACATGGCCCAGAGCCAGATCCACCACGTGGATGTAATCCCGGACGCCGGTGCCGTCCGGCGTGTCGTAATCGTCTCCAAACACACCCAGGCAAGGCAGCTTGCCCACCGCCACCAGGGCAATGTAAGGCACCAGATTGTTGGGAATCCCCTTGGGGTCCTCCCCGATCTTTCCGCTCTTGTGGGCGCCAATGGGGTTAAAGTACCGGAGTAGGATCACATTCCACTCCGGGTCCGCCCGGTGCAGGTCGGTGAGGATCTGCTCCAGCATAGCCTTGGTCTGACCGTAGGGGTTGGTAATCTCCCCCTTGGGGCATTCCTCGGTGATGGGCACAAAGGCCGGATTTCCGTAGACCGTGGCCGAGGAGCTGAACACAATATCCTTCACCCCGTGGCTGCACATCACATCGCAGAGGATCAGGGTGCCGGTCAGGTTGTTATAGTAATATTCCAGCGGTTTCTGCACCGACTCCCCCACAGCCTTGAGGCCGGCAAAATGGATTACCGAATCAATCTGCTCCGCGTCAAAAATCCGGTTCATAGCCTCCCGGTTCAGCAGGTCCGCCTCATAAAAGGACACTGGCTTTCCCGTGATCTCCTCCACCCGGTCGATGGCCTTCCGGCTGGAGTTGCAGAGGTTGTCCACCACCACCACCGAATAGCCCGCATGCAATAATTCCACACAGGTATGGCTGCCGATATAGCCAGCTCCGCCCGTCACCAAAATAGACATTTCTCTCCTCCTTAGCTCTCTCCGTATATATTTTCATGCAGGCGCGCAATGGTCTCCTCCCAATACGGCACCAGCATCTCTCCTTTGGTATAGTACAGGTCATCATACGGAACCCGGTCCAGCACCAGCTCATAGGACAGGAAGGTGGGCAGATCCAGCAGCAGGGACGCCACCGTGCTCTGTTCCATGTTGTGGGTGAGCAGAGGCAGAATTTCATCTGCCAGGGACGCCAGCTCCGTAACGCTCAGCCCCTGGGCCTGCTCAAAGAGCTTGGACATCACCGTCCGCTGCCGCTCGGTCCGCTCATAGTCCGCATTCCCCACCTTCCGGATCCGGGCATAGGCCACCGCCTGATCCCCGTTCAGATGGTAGGTACCGGCGCCGGACAGGTAGTCGTTGTTGGATCCCCTGGCCGTCTCATTGATCAGCTGGGCCTCCGCCGAGCTGACCGTAATGTCCACGCCGCCCAGCAGGTCAATGATGTCCGCGGTGCTGTCAAAGTCTGCCGAGGCATAGGCGTCAATGTCAATCTTATAATTTTCCTCAATGGTCTCCACCAGCAGGGGGCCGCCGCCCAGGGCGTAGGCATAATTCAGCTTGTGGCCGCCGCTGTCCCCCACAATGGCGTAGCTGTCCCGCATGAAGGAGGTCAAGTGCAGGGTCTCGGTCTCGCTGTTGATGGACAGCAGCATCATCACGTCCGAGTTGCCGTACCAGCTGGAATCCCGCCGGTCCGAGCCGATGAGCAGAATATTATACACATTCTCATTGTTGGGGAATTCAATGCCGGACTGGGCCTCCTGGGCCGCCCGCAGCGCCTCCTCCTGCTCCTCCGCATTCATGTTGGAGTCAATATCGTTCTGCACATCCTCCGGCAGCGTCTCCGCCTGGGATACATCCGAGTCCCGCAGGAAATTGGTCTTCCCGTAATAATACTGGAACAGGAAGAACACAGCGGCACAGGCCAGCAGGATCACCGACAAAAAGATGATCACCACCACCCGCAGCCGTTTCTGGCGGGCCAGGGTTTTCTTGGATTTCCCGCGGCTGCGGGGCGCATCCGGTTCTCTTCGCTTTGGCATATTTTGGTATCTCCTTATTGTTCTTGTCTCCGGGAAAGCCATGGACATTCCGCTGGGATTCCCTTAGCTTTTCCGGGGTGGTCCCCTTTTCCCGGAAATACAACTTGAGCTGAAGATGGCTTTTTCCCTCCCTTCAGCTCCGGCTCTTACTATATCATTGTTCCCTGGTGGATGTCAAGATTTTCTGTTCCAGTGCTGTGACTTTCTGGTGATTTTTGGTACATTCCGGGTTGGGAGCGTGGGAGCGGAAAAGCCGGCAGGCTGTCTGGGCAGTCCGCCGGCTCTCTGAGCTCTTTTCCTTTTCTCTGTTTACGTGTCCGCCGTGCTGTCCTCCGTATCACTGGTGGAATCCGCATCTGCGGAGGTGCTGCTGTCCGAAGCGCTGTCCTCCGGCTCATAATCCAGAATAATGATCTCCTGCTGCCCCTCTTCGTTGGTCATCACTGCCACCCAATCGCCTTCCGTCAAAGTGGCCTGGGTGGTGGTATAGAGGACGCCGGCGGATACATACTGGTACAACGCATCCTCCTCCAGATCAATCTCCTCTGTGGTTCCGGCAGCGTCCAGCGTCACTCCATCCAGATCCGTAAAATCTACAATTTCCGTATCCGGCTCATAGAGCTGAACCGTCAGTGATGTATCCGAAACCGCTGTCACCTCCCCAATCCAATCCGCCTGGGCCGCTTCGTCATCCGCATTGCTCTCCTCCGTAGTTTCCTCCTCGTCCTCGGTGGTTTCCTCCTCACTCTCTGCTTCGGTGGCAGCCGCCGTGGTCTCATCCTCATCACCGGAGCAACCGGCCAGGAGTCCCGCACAGAGTGTCAACGCCATAAGTGCCACCAGCAAATTCCACTTTCTTTTCATTCCGCATACCTCTTTTCTTCTTTTTCAGCCCCTTTGGACTGTGCCTCCAGTATACCGGCCCAGGCCAAAGGCTGCCTAAATTTTCCTGTGAAGAATGGGTGAATTCCCGTGAAAAAACGGTGAATTTGCATTTTTTCGTTTCTATTCGTGGTATACTGGCGGAAAACACTGAAAAATCAACATTCCGGGAGGTATGCCATGCGGCTTTTGATTGCGGAGGACGACCTGCGGATGCTCCAATCGCTGCAGCAGCTTTTTCAAAAAAACCGTTATGCGGTGGATGTGGTTTCCAACGGGGCCGATGCGCTGGCTTATGCGGAAACCGGCGTATACGACGGGCTGATTCTGGATATTCTCATGCCCGGACTGGATGGCCTGGAGGTGCTGCGGCAGGTGCGCCGACAGGGAATTTCCACCCCGGCCCTTTTTCTCACCGCCCAGGCGGAAATCCCGCAGCGGGTGGAAGGGCTGGATGCCGGGGCAGACGACTATCTGGCCAAGCCATTTTCCCCCACCGAGCTTCTGGCCCGGGTCCGTGCCATGCTGCGCCGCCGGGAGTCCTATATGCCGGAAACACTACGGCTGGGGGAGCTTTCCCTGAACCGCGCCTCCTGCCAGCTTCAGTACGCCTCCCAATTCCAGCCTCTCCGGGGTAAGGAATTGCAGATTATGGAGCTGCTGATGCAGCGCTCCGACGGTACCCTCTCTCTGGAGGAACTGTTCAACCGGGTATGGGGCTGGAACAGCGAGGCGGAAACCAGCGTGGTCTGGGTGCACATCTCCCATATCCGCAAAAAGCTGGCCCTGCTGGAAGCCCCCTATGAAATCCGTTTTATCCGCGGCGCCGGATACACGCTGGCCGCCCGGTGAGGCGAAGCGCAAGTTTCCTGCGGCGCGGACGGTATTCTTGGGGCCTTCGGACACGGCGGTTTTCGGTACGCCTGCACACGGTTCGGGCCTTCGGTTCCCCTTTCAGCTCCAGACGGAGCTCCCAGCCCAGCTTAGCCGCAATGTCCGCCAGGACCCGGATGGAAAAATTGTATCCGGCGCTTTCCCATTTGGAAACCATATTCGGAGATACCCCCAATATACTGGGCAAACTCCTTCCGCGTCATTCCCAGGGCCAGCCGGCGGCACCCTCTGCCTTCTCCATAAAGCTTCTATCCGTTGAGCCGGCAGCTCATCTGGTGCCACACTTCTCCGCCCCAGGTGGAGTTGGCAATCCCCTCATCCATAAAACCAAACTTCCGGTACATCTCCACCTTTTCCCGGGCACAGGTCAGAAGCAGATATTTCCGCCCCTGCTTCCGCTGCCGCTCCTGGTACTGGCGCACCAGTTCCCGGGCCAGCCCCCGCATCCGGTAGGCCGGAAGCACATCCAACCCCAGCAGCATAATATGGGAACCCTGGGGATCATGCAGTTCCGCATTGGTAAAAAACGCATCCCGAAAGGCCTCCTCGTTGGTGGCCAGGCCATTGAGAAAGCCCGCCAGCTTTCCCGTCTGCCGGTCCACCGCCACCAGGAACAAATCCGGCGCCTTGGCCACCCGCCGGCGCATCATATCCGGCGTGCACGCCTCGTTGGGCGGAAAACAGATCTGCTCGATTTTCGCCGCCTGATTCGCTTCCTCCGGAAGGATCGGGCGAAAGGCAAAGGCATCCTGCAGATCTTGCTGGCCCCTGCCGCTTTCCGGCTTTTGTATGTTTTCTGCTTGCTTTTCCATGGTAGTTTTTTCTGCTCCTTTTCCTGCTTCTCCCGCCGGCCAGTCAACCGCTGCATCCGGAACCGCCGGGTACGTACATTATAGTATCCCCCAGCCCCGGCTGCAACGGGTTTCCTGCAATTCGACCGGATTCGAGCTTTTTCGACAAAGGGAAGGGCAGGCTTTTCCCTTACGTCGGGGGAAATAGTCGTCAGGGGAACACCCCCGCGTATGCGGGGACTAC
>CAZSAF010000104.1:0-9191 GCA_964604605.1 uncultured Lachnospiraceae bacterium | reverse complement strand
GAATAGTGATTTCCTATCGCCGGACTGGTGATGGAAAATGCCCCGGAATACTCACACAATGCAGTGGATAAATTTATTTTTTGTTTGGTATTATGTATGGTAACGAAAAAGAAAAGATTGTTGGTTACGGCTTCCACCTTTCCCCGCTGGAAAGGAGATACGGAGCCGCGGTTTGTGTATGATCTCTCGCAGGCCATGCGGGAACAATTTGATATTACTGTGCTGGTTCCGGCAGCGCCGGGGGCTCTGGATCGGGAGGAGATAGAGGGGCTGCATGTGGAGCGCTATCACTACTTCCCGATTCATAAATGGGAGACACTGTGCTATCCGGGAGCGATTGTGCCCCGCATCAAAGAAAAAAAGATGCGGTTTTTTTTGGTACCGTTTTTGTTTTTGGCCTTGTGGTGGAATCTGCTGAAACGCAGAAAAAAATTTGATCTGGTTCATGCCCATTGGTTGATTCCTCAGGGGATTGTGCAGAGCCTTTTTTCGGTGCCCTATCTGGTTACCGGCCATGGGGGCGATGTGACCAGCCTGAATCAGGGGTTTATGAAGGCATGGAAACGCCGGTGTCTTCGAAAAGCCTCTGCGGTGACGGCAGTTTCTCCACAATTGAAAATGGTGATCCAGGAGATTTGCCCCGGCAAACCGGTGGAGATCCGGCCCATGGGATGTGATACCCGCGGATTTTCTCCGTTGAAGAGAAAAGAAAATTTTTTCAACCAAAAGAATAAACGGGTGATTCTGTTTGTGGGGCGCCTGGCGGAAAAGAAGGGGGTAACTTACCTGATTTCCGCAATGGATCAGGTGGATGCAAAGCTGGTGATTGTGGGGGATGGCCCCTTGCGGGAAAAGCTGGAAGAACAGGCGAAGCCTTATGGGGGAAAAATCCGTTTTCTGGGGGCAAAAACCCATCAGCAGCTGGCGGAAATTTACGCTTCGGCAGATATTTTTGCAGCGCCTTCCGTGCAGGCCAAAGACGGGGATATGGAAGGCTTTGGCCTGGTGTTCTTGGAAGCCATGGCTAGCGGTTTGCCGGTGGTGGCCAGTCGATCCGGCGGAATTCCCTATCTGATTCACCATGAGGAGAATGGCTTGCTGGTTCCTCCGGGGGACACAGAACAGCTGGCAGAGGCTTTGAATCGTTTGCTCGGTGACGAAAAACTTCGCCGCTCTTTGATCCAAAATGGAGAAAAAACAGTGCAGGAGTATGATTATAGGGTGGTAGGAGAAAAGTATGCCAATTTACTGATGCGTAGCATCAACGCTAAAAAAATCCCGAAAAAGACAAAAATATAGAAAAAAGGTTGAAAAAAACACAGGGAAGTGATAAAATAAAATGGATGTAGTTTTTAACGTTTCGGGATAAAGGGGAGAAAAATGGTTCATCCATATATCGCACGTGTTCGGGAAGCATCTGGGGAGATTCAGTCCGTGCGGGAACACAGCTTAAATACGGCAAAGCTGTGCCAAGAGTATGGAATACCAGAATGGAAAGGTTTTTTGTATATTTTAGGCTTACTGCATGATGTTGGCAAGTATCAGCCTGCTTTCCAACGGCGGATCCGGGGAGAGGCGGTACGGGTGGAGCACTCGCTGTGCGGAGCGTTGGCAGCGCAGAAAAAGTATCCGATGCCGGCCAGTTTGATGCTGGAGTACTGCATTGCCGGGCACCATGCAGGCCTTCCGGATGGAGGGTTTGCCAACGATACGGAAGAACAGTCCACTTTGCAGGGGCGTTTAAAGCGGCAGGTGGAAGATTTCGGCGAGTATCAGAGCGAGCTGGAACTTCCGGAACTGGACGTACCAAAATGGACACAGCTTTTGATCAGGGATTGTGGAAAGCAGATTGACTGTTTGGTGGATAAATTTGCTTTTTTGACCCGCTATGCCTTTTCCTGTTTGGTGGATGCGGATTCCAGTGATACGGCAGCGTTCTGTAGAGAGGGAACCCTTCCCCGGTCGCTTAAGTGCAATTTTTCTGCCTGTTTGGAAAAAATAAATCATCGTCTTCAATCGTTTGTATGCCATACACCGCTGCAGAAGGCACGGCTGCGCCTGCAGGAACAGGCGTTCCGGAGAGCGGGGGAACGGGCGGAGATCTATCTTCTGAATATGCCCACCGGAAGCGGAAAGACCTTGGCCAGCGTGAAAATTGCACTGGAGCGGGCTTTGGCGGAGGGCAAGAAACGAATTATCTATGTGATCCCCTATAACAGTATCATAGACCAGACCGCAGAGGTGCTGGAAAATCTTTTTGGTGAGGATCTGGAGATTCTCCGTCATCAGTCTACTTTTTCGTATGAGGAAGAAGAAAATGGGACGGAGGATTACCGGGAGGCAGCGAAGACGGCGGCGGAAAATTGGGACGCGCCGTTTATTATCACCACAGCTGTACAATTCTTTGAATCGGTCTACAGCAATAAAAGGGGTAAATTGCGCAAGCTGCACAATATGGCGGACAGTATTCTGGTGTTTGATGAGGCACATACCATGCCGTCCCAGTATCTGCAGCCATGCCTCCAGGCGGTTTCTTATATCGTGCGGTATCTGCACAGTCAGGCTTTGTTTCTTACGGCGACCATGCCGGATTTCCCTCGCTTACTTCAGGAGTATGCTTTGCCGGATACACAGGTGCGGCACTTGATAACGGATACGAGCATTTTCTCTATATTCCAGAAGTGCCAATATTCGTACCTGGGAGAAGTGGATCCGCATAGCCTGTTGGAGAAGAGTGCCGCGTATCCCTCTTCGCTGATTATTGTGAATCGGAAGGCAACTGCCAGGGCGCTGTATCAGGAGTGCAGCGGTAAGAAATTTCATTTATCCACCTACATGACCGGCATGGACCGGCAGCGGGTTTTGCAGAATATCCGAAAGGAGTTGGACCAGCTGGCACAGGATTTCCCCCATCTTCAGGATGTGCCGGCAGAACGCCGCATTACAGTGATCTCCACTTCTTTGATTGAGGCGGGGGTGGATTTGGATGTCTATACGGTGTTTCGGGAGACGACAGGACTGGACAGCATTCTCCAGGCAGGAGGCCGCTGCAACCGGGAAGGAAAACGGGAACAGGCGGATGTATTTGTCTTTGATTTCCTGAAAGCCAGCGGGCGGACGGCCATGGATGAGAAAACGAGCCTCACCAAGGGACTGCTTCAGAAATATGCGGATATTTCGGATCCGGCGTGTATTGCGGAATACTATGACCGTCTGTTCCGGCAGAAGAGAGAGGAAATTCAGAAAAATACCATGCACCAGATGTGTGTGGATATTCGTTCCATTCCCTTCCGCCAGTATGCAGAACAGTTTTCTATGATTGACAGCCGGACGGTTTCCCTGGTGGTACCTCAGGATGAGAAAAGCAGGGCCCTGGTGGAGCAGCTGCAATTTGCCAAGAGCACGAATATACGGCAGCTACAGAACTATACGTGTACCCTCTATCCAAGAGAGCTGGAGGATTTGCTTCGTCAGCACGCGGCAGACGATTACGGTACGGGAATTTACTGTCTGACGAATATGGATTATTACCATGAGGATACGGGGATTGGCTGGGATGCTCCGGATTACTTTTTATAGAGGAGGGAAGAAATGAGTTATGGATTTAAGATTATGGTAGAGGGCGATTATGCCTGTTTTACCCGGCCCGAGCTGAAAGTGGAACGGGTCAGCTACGATGTGCCCACACCAGGGGCCTTGGAGGGGATGCTGAAAAGTGTCTATTGGAAGCCCTCCATCCGCTATGTGATTGATCGGATTGTGGTATTCCAGCGCATTGAGTTCGCCAACATACGAAGAAATGAGGTAAAGGATAAGGTGCTGCTCAGCGCGGTAAAGAGCCAGATGGAGGGAAAAGGCGGAGACCCCTGCATTTATGCGTCAGAAAGCCGCAGCCAGAGAGCTTCCATGGTGCTGAAAAATGTCAAATATGGGGTGGAATTCCATTTCGAGTTGACCGGGCTCAAATGTGAGCAGGAAGAGGATGCGGAAAAGAAGCATTACAACATTCTGAAGCGACGTTTGGAAAAAGGACAATGGTTCCGGACACCCTGTCTGGGATGCAGCGAATTTCCGATAAAGCGCCTGGAGTTGGTCGATGCGTTCGATGAAGGGCTGATCAGCCAGGAAATCCGGAGCTTAGGCGATGTGGATTTGGGGTACATGAGCTATAAGGTTGTGTTTGAGGATGGGGGAAATCCGGTGAATGGCGATTGGGAAAATCCCCGCTTTTCCGACCGGGCTACCACCGTGTACTATCGTCCGCACATGGTAAACGGCATCATCGATGTGAAAAAATATAGGGAGGAGCTGCGATGCTGATTGGAGCACTCTGCGATTATTATGATATTTTAGCAAAGGCAGGGAAAGTATTGCCTGCGGGATACTCCACCGTAAAGATTCATTATGTGGTTTCCCTGACGGAAGCAGGAGAGATGGACGGAATCATTGATTGCCAGAAAAAAGAACAGATTCCGGCGGGGAGGAATAAGACGAAGGAACGAAAGGTGCCCAGAGAATGGGTGTTCCCCCAGCGGACCGAAAAGCCGGGGATTGATTCGAATATTGTGGAGCATCGTCCTCTCTATATTTTCGGATTGAATCTGGCAGAAAATGGTCTGACTCCGGATGACCGGACCGATAAGGCCACAAAATCGCACAGCGCTTTTGTGGAGGCAAATTTAAAGTTTACGGAGGGAATGCAATCTCCACTGGTACAAGCGTACCGCCGTTTCCTTCAGAGCTGGAATCCGGAGGCAGAAACGGAAAATGCCTGGTTGTTGGGATTGGGAAAGGATTATGGGAAGTCCGGCTTTGCGTTCTGCTTATCTGGCAATCCGGATCAGCTTTTGCAGGATGAACCAGAGATCAAGGCGCGATGGGAACAGTCCATGGAACAGGGTGATGAGACGGAAGAGCATTACATTTCCCAGTGTGCCGTGACTGGCAAGCAGGCCCCCATTGCCCGCATTCACAGTAAGATCAAAGGGGTATATGGAGGGCTGGCAACGGGCAGCGTTTTGATTGGCTTTAACAATGCCTCGGAGAATTCATACGGGCATGAGCAGTCCTATAACAGTAATATCTCCCAGGATGTCATGAAACGATATACGGAGGCGTTAAACTATTTATTGTCCAACAGCCGGCACAAGGCGATGCTGGATGAGCTGACGGTTGTATTTTGGGCTATGAATCCGGAGGAAAACTGCGAAGATCTGTTTATGCAGATGGTTTTTGGCACTTCCGATGCCATGGGAGCGGAGCAGGTAGAGCAAATGCTGCAGCAGCTGCTGAAGGACGCCAGGCTGGGCACGATTACGAAAGAGCGACTGCGGTCCCTGGATGGAATTCCCACCGATGTGGATTTCTATATGCTGGGGCTAAAGCCCAATTCTTCCCGGCTGTCGGTGAAGTTTATTATCCGTCAAAAATATGCGGATGTCCTGTGGAATATTGCCCGTTTCCAACGGGATGTGCAGATTGTGGGGGCGCTGCCGCCGGTATCGCTCCCCCGGATTAAAATGGAACTGATTTCCCCCAAGAGCCGGAATGAAAAGGCCAATCCGGCGGTATTATCCGGTTTGGTCGAGGCCATGATCCATGGAGGCCGTTACCCCAGTGCCCTGCTGGAAACCATGGTTCGCCGGGTAAAAACGGATAGCGGAAGCGAAAAACTGAATTGGGTGAGAGCAGGAGTCATCAAAGCGTGCATCAATCGAAATTACGAAAAGGAGGAAATGAAAGTGGCATTGGACAAAGAAAATGTGGAACCGGCGTACCTGTGTGGCAGGCTATTTGCCGTTCTGGAAAGGCTACAGCAGGAGGCATCCAACAATTCCTTGAATCGGACCATTAAGGATGCGTATTTTGCGTCGGCCTCGGCGAAACCGGCGCTGGTGTTTCCCAAATTGATCCGGTTGGCGCAGAATCATTTGAATAAGGTAAAGTATCCCAACTATTATAATCGAATGATTGGAGAAATCTTGAATCCTATGTGGGGCGAATTCCCGGAAAATCTTTTGCTGAAGGATCAGGGGAAATTTATTATCGGATATTACCAGCAGTGCCAAAGCTTTTTTGAAAAGAAGGAAAAAACGCAGGAAACGGAGGAAATGAAAGATGGCGCTGGAGAACAGGTGTGATTTTGTGATGCTCTTTGACGTGGAAAACGGGAACCCCAACGGAGATCCGGATGCGGGAAATTCTCCGCGGATTGATGTGGAGTCTGGCTATGGTTATGTGACGGATGTCTGCTTAAAGCGGAAAATCCGCAATTATGTAGAACTTTGCATGGAGGGGGAGCCGGGCTACAATATCTTAATTAAACCGGATCGCTCCTTGAATGCAAAATTCACCGCTGCCTATGAGGCGATGGGGTTGAAGACGAAGAACAAGGGCAAGAATCCGGATGATGTAAAGAGGGCAAGGGAATATATGTGCCGGAACTATTTTGATGTGCGGGCATTTGGCGCCGTCATGTCCACGGGCGATGACCCTTGTGGAATTGTCCGGGGGCCGGTGCAGATCAATTTTGCACGCAGCATTTCCCCGATCAATATTCAGGATGTAACCATTACCCGGCAGGCGCGGACAACGGAAGAGCGAAAAGAAACCGGCGAGACGGAAATGGGAAGAAAGAGCATGATTCCCTACGCGTTGTATCGGGCAGAGGGATATGTCTCCGCAGCGCTGGCTAACAAGTCCACCGGCCTTTCACAGGCGGATGTGGATCTTTTGTGGACCGCCATCATCAATATGTTTGAAAATGACCATAGTGCGGCCCGGGGAAAGATGTGCATGAGAAAACTATACGTGTTCCGCCACAGCAATGTACTGGGAAACTGCCCTTCCCATATCCTTTTTGACAAAATTTCCGTTAAGGAGCAGTCGGCACCGCCCCGTGCTTTCCAGGATTATGTTGTGGATGTGGACCGGACAATGCCGGAGGGGGTAGAATTGTTGGAAAAACTATGAGTACTGCGGAGATTACCATTCGCTCTATTCAACATTTTTTGTATTGTCCACACCGTTGGGGGCTGCTGGAGATTGAACAGGCATGGGCGGAGAATCTTTTTGTGACAAAGGCCAACCTGCTTCATGAGCGGGTGCATAACCCGGACAATCACTATACCTCCAGAGGGAAAAAGGTGTTTACCTCTGTGCGGGTGTTCCATGATTGGGAGCCCTATAATCTGTATGGAGTTACGGATTGCCTGGAATTGACACCGGACCCCAATGGTGTGGCTCTCAAGGGAAGCCCGGAAAAATACAGGATTTGTATTGTGGAGTATAAGCCAACCAAACCAAAGGGGCAGGAATACACAGAGGATGATCTCATGCAGGTGTTTGCCCAGAAAATTTGTGTGGATTTTGTTTTTGGGGGAGATTGCGAAGGCGCTCTGTATTACATGGATGTCCGGCAGCGGGTCCTTCTCCCCCTTCGAACGAATTTTGCGCAATATGATGAGCGGCTGCGTGCTTTGCTGCAGGAGATGCGGATGTATTTGAGGGAGGGGAGGGTTCCTCCCATCCGCAAGGGGCAAAAGTGCAGCGGTTGTTCCATGAAAGAACTGTGTATGCCAGCGATGAAGGCGATTCGGAATGTTCAAACTGAAATTCAGAAAGTGACAGAGGCGCCTATATGAGAAAGCTTTTGAATACCGTTTACGTCACCAATGAGATGGCTTATCTGACGTTGGATGGAGAAAATCTGGTCTGCAAGATCGACGGAGAGATTAAACTGCGCATTCCTTTTGACAATATAGAGAATATTGTCTGTTTTAACTATGTAGGATGTTCACCGGCGCTGATGGGCAAATGTGTGGGGAAAACCATCCCCATTAATTTTATATCGCCTCAGGGGCGGTTCCTGGCGAAGGTGTGCGGTGAGACAAAGGGAAATGTATTTCTGCGAGTGGCTCAAATTGATCAGTTTCGCAAAAATGGGCTGTTGCTCTCTCAGAATACGATGGCAGCAAAGTTCAGCAATACCAGGCAGCTGATTCGAAGAACGCTGCATGATCATGCGGAGCTTCGTGAGGATGCAGAGCTCCAGAAGACATTGGGCATTTTGAAAGAAGGAATCGATCGGGTTTATCAAGCACAGAGTGTAGAAGAGGTTGTTGGAATTGAAGGGTACTGCGCTCAGAATTATTTTTCCATATTTGATAAGTTGATCACCAATGAAAAAGTGCCCTTCACGTTTCAACTGCGGACCAAAAGGCCGCCGCTGGATCCGATTAATGCAGTACTTTCCTTTGTCTATACACTGGCTACCAGCGAGTTTGCCTCGGCATTGGAGACGGTTGGCTTGGACAGTTACATCGGTTTTTGCCATACGCTGCGCAGCGGTAGAATTTCCCTGGCTTGTGATTTGGTGGAGGAAGTACGGTGCATTGTAGAAAGGTTTGTGATTACCTTGCTGAATTTGCAGATTGTGGGAGCATCCGATTTTGAGCAACAGGTATCGGGGGCGGTTTGGTTGAATGGGGATGGACGCAAAAAGGTTCTTGCGCGTTGGCAGGAAAAGAAGCGTTCGGATCTGGTGCATCCCTATTTAAAGCAAAAAATTCCCATGGGCTTACTTCCCTATGTGCAGAGTAATCTGCTGGCCAAATATGTGCGAGGCGAGATTGAAGCATATCCACCATTTTTGATCAAATAGGGTGAGAAATATGATGGTTTTAATCAGCTATGATGTGAGCACTGCCGATTCCGCTGGAAAGACGCGGCTGCGAAAGGTGGCAAAGGAGTGCCAGAATCATGCGCAAAGAGTGCAGAATTCTGTATTCGAGGCGAATCTGGATTATTCAACATTTTTGAAATTGAAGGATCGATTGTTGAAGATTATTAATCCGGAACGGGATAGCCTGCGTTTCTATTATCTGGGAAATAATTGGGAAAAGCGGGTAGAACATATTGGAGCTAAACCAGCCTATAATCCAGAGGGGGTGATCATTGTTTAAAGACAGGCGAAGGTACAGTGATTGAAAAAATGCGGAAGGTTCGCCTGGAAAAATATGTGTTTTGGATGTATTATTGTGATGTTCGGACAAGGAATTATTGAGTCCGCTCCTGGATGTATGGGTGGGACCGTTGCATTATACAAAATGTAGAGGTCGCGCCCCGCGAGGGGCGTGTGAGTAGAAATTCGTCACCAAATTCTGCTGGGTAGCCGGCAGCTTGGGTCGCGC
>CAZSAF010000103.1:0-9202 GCA_964604605.1 uncultured Lachnospiraceae bacterium | reverse complement strand
TTTCCACAATTTTGCCGTGTCTTTCACGGCATATAGGTACACCCGGAGGGTGCCTCAGGAAACATAAAAATCTCTCCGGATCACCTTTCCCGTGGCCGGGAACAGGTCTCCAAACCCTTTGTCCACCACCCGGACCGTCATACACCGCTCCGCGGTGAAGGACACGATCACCTCAATGCGGGTGGTCTTGTTGGGCCGGGCCGGCAGCTCGTCCAGGGAGATGCTCACCTTCTCCACCCGGGGGCTTCCCACCGGCGTCACGGTCAGATCCAGCATGTTCACATCGTCCAGAATAAATTCCACCGAGGATTTGGCCTCATACCAGTTGCTCCCCGCCGCCGCCAGCACCACCTGCTCCTTCCGGCCGCCGTACACGGCGTACAGGCTGACGGTGGAGCGGATCCGCCCCTCGCAGATACAGACGTAGGGGTAGGCCGTATGTTCCTGAAGCAGGTCAAAGGCCACATAGGCGGCTCCTCCGGAAAACAGGTGCTGTCCGGCAAAAACCTTCCGCTTGTTGCAGGCCATCTTCAGAAAATTGGAGGCCCAGTCAGTGGTCAGGAAGCCCTTGCCGGTGAGGAACACGGAGGAAATCAGCTTCCGTTGAAACAGCCGCTCCGCGCAGGCCGTCAGGATGGTGTCCGCCAGGTGCTCCCCGGAGGGGTTGTCCAGCACGTCCAGGCTGAAGCTCTCCTCCAGCTTCTGGTGGCTGGCCTCAATCATCTGGGGCTTCCGCCCCCGGATCACCTTCATCTCATAAAAATGCAGGCCGTCCTCCGTCAGATCCAGTAGGCAGGTCTGATTGGCCCACACATCCTTTTTCTGGCTGATCACATAGTAGATAAAGCTTTCCGTATGGCTGAGGATGTGTACCGCCTCCCGGGCCACCCCGCAGGCCTCCCCCACCCGGACCAGCTTGTCCAGGAAGTGGGCTTCCAGGTCCTGGACCGTAAACACCAGGCTCTCCACATCCGAAACGCCGTACTTTTTGACCGGGAGTTCCAGAATTTTTCCCACATAAATCCGCAGCAGATCCTCTGCGGAATACCGGACCCCTTCGATTGTGGCATATCCCTCCTTGCGGACCAGCTTCACCAGCTTATCCACCATGGTTCCGCCTCCCAGGAGAGCCAGGCGATAGGCCTCCTCCCCAATGTACCAGGCGTCCTCCCCCCGTTTCTTACAGATCACCGTGGGAATCAATCCGGAGGAGGAATTCTCTTCCAGAGCCACCGGCTCCGGCTCCATATTCAGAGGGCGGAAACAGCTGATTTGACTGTAATCGTCGCAGAGATCAATGCCGAGCAGTAATCCCTCCACGGTCTCCTCCTTTCTCCGCGCGGCAACCCGCGCGCGTTTCTCATATTGTAGGGAAAAGGCTCTCCACCAGCGTGTCCTTTTCCGCATAGGCCTGCACGGCCTTCTGCCAATCCTCGTTATCCGGATTGGCCAGCCCTTCCACCAAGGCATTGAGCTCTCGGAAGCGGTTGGCTCCGGAGACCGGGGCGTCCGCCTTCCGGCGTTCCCGCTCCGCCAGCTCCCGGCGCTTTCCCTGGATGGTCCAGATTTCGTATTCCAGCACATCCCCGGAGAACAGCAGCAGCATCTTGGTAAAAATCCCTTGGTAGCTCTGAGGCATCTCCGTCCGCACCAGGGGCTTGCCCTCGCCGTCCGGCAGGATCCGGTACCAGAGCTCCACCGAAGCCCCCGGCTCTCCCCGGTACTCCACAATGGTTTTATCCCGCAGCTCATCCGGCAGCGGAAGCAGCCGTCCCAGCTGCTTCATGTATGAAAACACCATGCCCCGCTGATACAGGCGGGTGACCATCTCCTGGCCCATCTTCCGCTCTTCCCCGGTCAGCTCCGGCCTTCCGGCATAGTACTTGGTTAAGGCCAGCAGGCAGACCACCGGCACGCTGCCGGCCAAAAGCTCCGCCTGGACAATCTCCCGGATGTGGCCGAAGATCTCCTCCTCCACCTTTTCATCCCGCATAAAATAGCCATGGCATTTGACCACAAAATAGGCGTTGACCAACAGGCGGTCCGTGGCGCCCTTCTTCAGATAAAACCGGAACACCTCGTCCAGGGAGGCGTAGGCGCCGGAAAACAGCTCCTGGGCCAATAGCCGTTCCGCCAGATCCCCGGTGTCCAGCTTCCGGCTCTCCCCCCGGCGCAGCAGCACCAGCATATCCCGGCTGAGGCCGTTGTAGTGGAGGCAGAGATAGGTGAGGACCGTATCGTTGTCCTGCCCCCGCTGAAACAGGTAGTAGGCCAGCTCCAGCAGGAACTCGCTGTTCTTATATGTTTCGTTCTGAATGGTGCGGCTGCAGAGCTTCAGCAGCAGTGGCACCCGGATCTTCTCATAGCCGTAGGCGCGGATCAGCCCCATGGCTTCGGTCAGGTACTCCCGCTCAATCAGGGCTTCCATCAGGTACAGCCGGTCCTCCCGGCCCACGTAGGGGTTTTCCACGCAGGCCAGCAGCGCATCCCCGCTCTCCCCGTCCTGCCGGGCATAGCAGCGGATCACGCCGGCGGTGAGCTGCCGCAGGTACAGGAGATGAAGCCCCTTCACCTCCCACTCGCTCCGGAGCAGCTCCGCCTCCAGGGGGCTGCCGGTACCGCTCTTCAGCACCTCGTTGCACCGGACCAGCTTCAGCATCGGGTGGTCCGGCCAGATTTCCCGGCAGCGTTCCAGCAGTGCCTGGCAGTCTGCGAATAAAGGCGTACAGGTAAACTCCACCCCGGCAAAGCGGCTGCCCCGGGCGTCCGCAAACAGCAGCCGGGCCCCCTCCGTGTACACCGGCACGTAAGTCACTCCCTGGCGGATGGGCACTGCCTTTTCTTCGGTCAGCTCCCCGTACACCACCACGGCCTGGCTCATGCCCGGGTTTTGCACCTGCACCCGGCAGGTCTTCAGAATGTCCGGCAGAATCCGGGCCATCCGCTCGTCCACCATCTCCGGGTACAGCAGCTTCCGGTACAGCACCGCCAGCGAGTCGTCCACACAGCCGGCCAGCAGCTGTTCCAGGGCAAACTGCTGAATCTGCTTTTCATAAGCCTGCCCCACCTTGCTGTCCAGGGAGAAGTTTTCCAGCACGTTCCGGTACAGCCGCAGCTTGGAGGCTACATCCGCCGGGCTGTTGTAGGAATAGTACAGCAGCACCACCTGGGGCAACGGCCCCTCAAAGTCCTCCGGCAGCGTATACAGATAGTAATCGTACAGGCGGGTCAGACGCACATCCGCCTCCACCCCCTTGGCAAACCAGGGGAACAGCTCTTTGCCCCGCTGGTTTCCCCGGATCAAAATCGAACAGATGGCGTGCAGCAGGGCCTCCGTAGGCACCGCCTCGTAGAAGGCCTTGAGCACCCGGTACAGCTCCGGCCGGAAGCTGGTCTCCGAAACCGAAAGGCCGGCCACCCGCTCCGCCACCGCCGCCTGCAGATATTCATGGCGTGCGCCGAACCACAGGGCCTGGAGGATAAAGCGGTTCAGCTTCTGAATCACATCCGGAAATTCATTGAAAATCCGGCATGCCTCCAGGTACAGGTACGGGCTCCGCAGGCCTTTCCGGTAGAACTCCCGCATCCGCTCCAGGGATTCCTCCGGCCGGTTCCGGAAGCTCTCATCCACCTGCATCTGCAAAAAGCCCACCAGCGGCGTCCCCAGCCCCCGCTCCTGGTATTTCTCCAGCAGCTTCAGCAACCGTTCCCGCAGCTCCCAGCTGTCCACCAGGCGCATCTGCAGGTACAGGAAGTAACAGTAGGAATCTACATCTGTCAGACGGTTCCGCAGCACCTCTGTCTGCAGCTCGTTGAGCAGGCGGCCGGCCAGTTCCTTCCGGTCCCGCTCCATGGCCAGCTCAATCTGCCATAGCTTCCGGCGCACATCCGGCTCCCGCAGCTCCGCCATGGCATCCCAGGCAGCCTGCATCCGGTTGAGCACCAGCCCCTTCTCATAATGGCCGGACAGACGGTCCAAATCGGCCCGGATGTAGGCGGTAAACTGATGGCGGAAGCGGCTGTGCCGCTCCATCTCCTCCTCATCCCCGGGCACCGTGACCACCACCGGTACCTCCAGCCGGCTGTAGGTGCCGGCCACCGTAATTTTTCCGAAATTTTTGCCCCTGTGCAGATACCGGGGCAGTATGTGAATCCGCAGTTCGCAGGAATTTCCCACAAAATCCGAGTCGGTGATGCTCTCCTTCTCCACCGCCAGGAACCGGGCGTCCGTGCTGACCCGGCAGGCCAGGTAGCCCCAGGTATTCCGGCTGATGGTCAGGCAGTCCACCTGTTCCTCCTCGGTGCCGGTGTAGTGGCGCTCTGCCGTGTCCGCAGTAATCCGCACCCCTTCCTTGACCCCCGCAGCCACCAGGAACTCCTCCAGGGCATTGCGCCGAGATCCGCTGCGGCGGAGGCCGTCGTACATGGCCCGGGCCGCCAGATCCTGCATAAAGGGAAGCCGGGCAAACTCCTCCGAGTCAAAGAGGCGCAGGGCCGTATCCGGCTCCGCCTGGACCATCTCCCCAAACTGCTGGGGCGTCCGCAGCTGGCCAAAGCGGGATGCCTCCGCCACCTGTACCCGGAAGCAGTAGGGGATGGTGTACTCGCCGCCGTTGCTGACCAGCGTAAAGGCGCCGGAGATGGCCTCCCCCTCCTCCAGATGCCGGGCATCCACCTCGTAGGAGATCCGTGCGCTCTCCCCGGTAAAATAGCCGGATTTCAGCGTTACCCGGCTGTCACTGGAGTAAACGAGCCCACGAAAAGCACGCCGATTTTCGCTGTTGACGCAAAGATCGCCCTGATGGATCCGGCCAAATGCAATGACCTCATCAATATTTGGCTGTAGAAGCGCCAGCCGGGGGCCTTCTGAATCCACAATGCCCCGGGCCAGGCGGCTGATGCTTTCTTTCACCCTGTTCACCTACCCGTTTTATCTTACTACAGTTTCTGACAGAATTCCATATATTTTTTTATTTCTTTTTCGTAGCCGTTATCCCCCGGCTCAAAGAACCGGGTGCCCACCAGCTCGTCCGGCAGATACTGCTGGCGCACATAGTGGCCGGGATAGTCGTGGGCGTATTTGTAACCGTTGCCCCGGCCCAGCTGGGACGCGCCGCTGTAGTGGGCGTCCTGCAGATGGGGCGGCACCGTCTTCACCTGCACCTTCTGCACTGCCTCCATGGCAGCGTTTAAGGCCATGTAGGAGGCGTTGCTCTTGGGGGCCGTGGCCACGTACACCGCTGCCTCCGCCAGGGGGATCTGCCCTTCCGGCATGCCCACCCGCTCCAGCACCTGGGAGGCGGCCGCCGCCACCACCATGGCGTTGGGATCCGCCATGCCCACGTCCTCCGCGGCACAGATCATAATCCGCCGGGCAATGAACTTGGGATCCTCCCCGGCATAGATCATCCGGGCCAGGTAGTACACCGCCGCATCCGGGTCCGACCCCCGCATGCTCTTGATAAAGGCGGAAATCACATCGTAATGGTTGTCCCCATCCTTGTCATACCGGACATTCCGCTTCTGGATACACTCCTCCGCCACCTCCAGGGTGATGTGGATTTTCCCATCCTCCGAAGGGCTGGTGGTCAGCAGCGCCAGCTCCACCGCGTTTAAGGCAGAGCGGGCATCCCCGCCGCATATATCCGAGAGGAAGTGGAGGGCGTCCGGCTCAATAACACCGTTGTAGGCGCCCATGCCCTTCTCCGGGTCCTGCACCGCCCGCAGGATAATCTGTTCAATTTCCTCCGGCAGAAGCGGCTTCAGCTCAAAGATGATGGAGCGGGAAATCAGCGCCCGGTTCACCTCAAAATAGGGGTTTTCCGTGGTGGCGCCGATGAGGATCACCGTGCCGTCCTCCACAAAAGGAAGCAGGTAATCCTGCTGGCCCTTGTTGAACCGGTGGATCTCATCAATAAAGAGGATGGTCCGGCGGCCGTACATGGCCAGGTTTTCCTTGGCCCGCTCCACCACCGCCTCCATGTCCTTCTTGCCGGCGGAGGTGGCGTTGATCTGCTCAAAGTCCGCCTTAGTGGTGTTGGCGATCACCTTGGCCAGGGTGGTCTTGCCGGTGCCCGGCGGCCCGTAAAAGATCAGGGAGCTGAGCTTGTCCGCCGCAATGGCCCGGTAGAGCAGCTTATCCCTTCCCAGGATGTGCTTCTGCCCCACCACCTCGTCCAGGGTGGTAGGGCGCAGGCGGGAGGCCAGCGGCGATTCCTTCTCCTTCCGCGTCTCCCGCATATAGTCAAAAAGGTCCACAGTGTGCCTCCTTCGTTTGCCGTGACATTTGTTCTATCTTACCATAGAAGCGGAAGCGTTGGCAAGCATTTTACAGTCCCACGCTTCCGGGCTCCCCTGTGGTCCTATTCCGTTTGGGAGGCCTGCTTCTTTTTTCCGCGTTCCGCTGCTCCTTCCACTGGGCAGCCTCCCGCAGCAGCTGGCGCAGGGCCGAGGCCACCGGCACGCTGAACAACATGCCGGCCACGCCGGCCACCACGCCGATGATCCACCGGGCCTTTCGTTTCATCTGTTCTCTCTCAGACATGTGACTCCCCTTCCCGGGAATGGGAACATTCCCTCGGTTTACAATTTTGTATCAAAGCATTATAGGAGGATATTGCCGCCCTGGAAGAAAAAATGCATCCATTACGGCTCAAAACAGCATTTTTCTGTTTTGAGCCGTAGTTTTACCCCACCGTTTACAACCAAAATGGGATTTTTCGTATTTTAAGCAGTAAACGCAGAAATTTTTTCCCGAAACGCGCCCGGTTCTACAGATTCTCCCGGAAGAACCGCTCTGCGTTCCCATGGAAGATCTGCTCTCGCTGATCCTCGGAGAACCCGGCCTTCCCCAAAGCTTCCCACAGTGCCGGCAATCCGGTGCAATCCCCGAAGGACGGCAGCTCGTCAATGCCGTCAAAATCCGATCCCAGGGCCAGGCAGTCTATGCCGCCCACATCCCGGAGATATCGCAGGTGGGCAGCCATCTCTTCCGGTGTACCGCCTCGCTTGTCCCCCGGTTTCCAGTCCGGGCGCAGGAAGGACACACAGAAGTTGAGGCCCATGAGGCCGCCCCGGTTCCCGATCTCCCGGATCATGGCGTCCGTCAGGTTCCGGGTGTGGCCACACACCGCCCGGGCATTGGAATGGCTGGCCAGGAAGGGCCGCAGGGTATACCGGGCCACATCCCAGAAGCCGCCGTCGGACAGGTGGGACACGTCCACCAGCATACCCAGGGCCTCCATCTCCTCCAAAATGGCCAGCCCTTTCTCCGTCAGGCCTTTTTCCTCCGGATGGCACGTTATCCCTTTTTCCGGGCTGTATTCCACCCGATTGGGGTATCCCAGGCCGTTGGCGTGATTCCAGGTCAGGGTCATCATCCGGGCCCCGGCCTGGTACAGCTCCCGGAGGATTTCCGGCTCCCCCCGGCACACCGCCCCTTCCTCCAGGGACAGCAGGGCAGACAGCTTGCCCTGCCGGAGGTTTTCCTCATAGTCCTGCCAGCAGGTCATGGGGGCCACCCAGTCTCCGTTGGCTGCCAGCTCTTCCTGCAGGATCCGGATCTGCTCCCGGCAGGCCTCCAGGGGATCCGTTTCTTCCCCCAGATCCACAAAGGCCGCAAAGGCCTGCAGGCTGTAGCCGGCCCGGCGCAGCCGGGTCAGGTCCAGGTGCAGCCGGTTTTCCCGCAGGCTGGCTTTCTCCCCCTGCCGGCGCAGCCGCCGCAGAGCGCTGATGGTGTCACAGTGCAGATCCACTACGCGCATGTTATTTTCCCGCCTTTCGCTTTTTCTGTACACTCCAGCCGAATTTCCCCAGCTTTTTCCCCAGGCAATAGTATTCGCCATGGCTGTAGGCCAGCAGGCCGGCCCGGGACAAATCCAGCTTCCCGGAGGCGTCCAGGTAGGCCCGGTCCGCCTGCACCGCCAACACATCCGCCACAAAGGCATGGTGGGAGCCGTAGGGGTGGAGCTCACGCACCCGGCATTCAATGCTCACCGGGCTTTCCCCCAGCAGCGGCGCCTTCACGCAGGAAGCCTTCTCCCGGGTCAGCCCCAGGTGGGCAAACTTGTCTACCTCCCGGCCGGATTTGACCCCGCAGAAGTCCGTGGCAAAGGCCAGGGCCTCTGTGGTCAGGTTGATCACAAACTCCCCGCTGTCCCGGATCAGGTTGTAGGAAAACCTGGTAGGGCGCAGGGAGATGTACGCCATGGCCGGGTTGGTGCACACCGTTCCGGTCCAGGCCACCGTCACCAGATTGTCCCGGCCATCCGGTCCTCGCATGGAAACCAGCACCGCCGGAACCGGGTAGATCATATTGCCCGGCTTCCAAATTTCTTTTGCCATTGTCCTTCCTTTCCGGGCCGGAGCCTGCCGTTCCCGTCCCCTGTTCAGCTTTTTTTCTTGTGAATGTGGCGGATTACCTTCCGCTTCCGGGGGGAATCCGCCGCCTTTTGACGAGGGACCTCCGCCCTTTGGCGGGGACGGGAATCCGCCGTCCTCTGCTGCCCCGCCCTTTCCGGCCGCAGCAGACAATGCTTCCCATAGCCGATGAGATCCAGCCGGCCGGCTTTCTCCAGTGCCTCCTCCACCAGCGGGCGCAGCTTGGGATCCCGGTACTGGATCAGGGCCCGCTGCATGGCCTTCTCATGGGGATTCCGCACCACCGCCACCGGCTCCATGGTCCGGGGATCCAGCCCGGTGTAGTACATGCAGGTGGAGACGGTGGAAGGGGTGGGGTAGAAATCCTGCACCTGCTCCGGCATGTACCCCATGTCCCGGACGCACTCGGCCAAGGCAATGCCGTCCCGGAGGGTGGAACCCGGATGGGAGGAGATCAGATAGGGCACCAGGTACTGCTTTTTCCCCAGATCCTGGTTGATCTCCCGGAACTTTTTCTCAAAGGCCTGGTACACCTCATGCCCCGGCTTGCCCATGAACCGCAGCACCCGGGGAGACACATGCTCCGGGGCCACTTTCAGCTGGCCGCTGACATGGTACTGGCACAGCTCCCGCAAAAAGGCGTCGCTTTTGTCCGCCATCACATAGTCAAAACGGATGCCGGAGCGGATGAACACCTTCTTCACCCCCGGCAGGGCCCGCAGCTTCTGCAGCAGGGCCAGGTAGTCCCTGTGGTCCACCCGCAGGTTCGGGCAGGGCTTGGGGAACAGGCACTGCCGGTCCGGGCAGACGCCCCGGGTCTCCT
>CAZSAF010000102.1:0-9221 GCA_964604605.1 uncultured Lachnospiraceae bacterium | reverse complement strand
GATTCTGATGCAGGAGATCAGAAGGAGGAGAGTGGGATGATCTATCTGCAGCTTTTCTGGGAATTCTTTAAAATCGGGCTGTTTGCGGTGGGAGGCGGCATGGCTACCATCCCGTTTCTGGAGCACCTTGCCGTGTCTACAGGCTGGTATCCTCTTTCGTTTATCACGGACATGATTGCCATTTCCGAGTCCACGCCGGGCCCCATCGGCATCAATATGGCCACCTATGTGGGCTACAGTGTGGGCGGTATGCCGGGCGGAGTAATTGCCACCATGGGTGTGGTGCTACCCTCCATTGTCATTGTGACCATTGTCTCCCGATACCTGGAAAAATTCAGCGGGAGCCGGTTCTTGGACAATGCGTTCTATGGGCTGCGGCCGGCAGTGACCGGACTGATCCTGGTGGCGGGGCTGACGGTGGTACAGACCTCCTTTTTCCACGTGTACGCCTGGTCGGACTTTGCCCGTCTGGGGGAGGTGCTGGACTGGAGGAAGCTGGCGTTCTTTGTGGTCATGTTTTTTGCCATCCGGAAGTTTCATAAACATCCGATTTTCTATATTGCTGTGGCAGCGGTGGTGGGGCTGGTACTGCAGTTTTAAGAAAGTGGAAAATGCGGCAAGGCCTGCGCCCTGAGGGATTTCCCCGGGGCGCCTTTTGGTGGGAAAAGCCAGTCAGCAGGGCCCTCCGCTGTTGGAAGGGCTGCTTTTGATCTGGAAAGGGTTGGCCATTTTGCCCGGAGGGGTTTGACAAGAAATGGTTTTCCGCATACAATGGAGGCTGGTTCAAACCCGGCCGGCCAGTCTGCCTATGGCAGCGCGGCGGCCGGCGGAAATGAGGAGGAAGCGGTATGAAGCGACTATGGAAATATTTGAGGCCTTATCGAATGGAGAGCATGCTGGCTCCGCTGTTCAAACTGCTGGAGGTAGTGTTTGACCTGCTGGTCCCTCTGGTGGTGGCCCAGATGATTGATGTGGGCGTGGTCAACAATGACCGCCCGTATATGATCCTGTGCGCCGCAGTGCTGTTGGGAATGGCGGCGCTGGGGCTGGCCTGCAGCGTCACGGCCCAGTTTTTTGCTGCCAAGGCCAGTGTGGGCTTTGCCACCAGCCTGCGCCAGGTGGTGTTTGACCATATCCAGGGCCTGTCTTTTACGGAACTGGACCGGCTGGGGACAGATACACTGATTACCCGGCTCAATGATGACGTAAATCAGGTGCAGAACGGTCTGAACATGGGGCTTCGGCTGCTACTGCGTAGTCCCTTTATTGTGTTGGGAGCCATGGTGCTGGCCTTTACCATCCATGTCCAGTGCGCTCTGATCTTTGTGATTGCGGTGCCGGTGCTGTTTGTAGTGGTGTTTTCCATCATGCTGGTGAGCATTCCCCTGTTCCGGAAGGTTCAGGCGGGACTGGACCGGGTCACCGGCCTGACCCGGGAAAATCTGACCGGCGTCCGGGTGATCCGGGCGTTCTGCCGGGAAAAGCAGGCGGTGGAAGAGTTTGAGGACAGCAACCGGACGCTGACCTGGCTCAATGAGTTTGTGGGCCGGATCTCAGCGCTGCTGAATCCTCTGACCTATGTGCTAATCAACCTGGCGGCGGTGTTTCTTATTGACCGGGGCGCTGTCCAGGTGAATCTGGGCAGCCTCCAGCAGGGGGACGTGGTGGCCCTCTACAACTATATGCTGCAGATTATTGTGGAGCTGATCAAGATGGCTTCTTTGATTATTACCCTGAACAAGGCGGTGGCCTGCGCCGGCCGTCTGTCCGGTATCCTGCAGGTGGAGAGCAGCATGCACTATCCGGAGGAGAATGCTTCCGGCGGAGCGGACCTTCGGGCGCATGGCGCGGAAGCTGCCGGGGAGGAGCCGGCGGTTTGCTTTCAGAATGTGACCTTCTCCTACCAGGACGCCGGAGCCCCCAGCCTTTCCGGCATCTCCTTTACGGCCCGCAGGGGACAGACCATCGGCATCATCGGCGGCACCGGCAGCGGCAAGTCTACGCTGGTCAGCCTGATTCCCCGGTTTTATGACGCCGGGGAGGGGAGCGTGTGGATTGATGGGAAAAATGTGAAGGAATATTCCCAGGAGGCTTTGAACCGGAAGGTGGGGATTGTTCAGCAACATTCCCTGCTGTTCCAGGGAAGCATCCGGGAAAATCTGACCTGGGGAGACGCGGATGCGGACGATGCGGCGCTGTGGGAGGCGCTGACCACCGCCCAGGCCAGGGAGGTGGTGGAGGGAAAGCCGGATCAGCTGGATTTCCACCTGGAGCAGGGGGGACGGAATCTTTCCGGCGGCCAGCGCCAGCGGCTCTCCATTGCCCGGACCCTGGTGAAAAAACCGGAGATCCTGATTCTGGACGACAGCTCCAGCGCCCTGGATTTTGCCACAGACGCGGCGCTGCGCAAGGCCATCCACGGCCTGGGCGGCGGTATCACCACGTTTTTGGTCTCCCAGAGGATTGCGGGGGTTCGGCAGGCAGATCAGATTCTGGTGCTGGACAATGGTCACCTGGAGGGGCAGGGAACCCATAAGCAGCTGATGGAGAGCTGTGAGACCTACCGGGAAATCTATTTTTCCCAGTTCCCGGAGGAGAAGGAGGCGCGGAGATGAACAAAAATAAGAGTACGTTTCAAAAGCTGATGCGCTTTATTGCCCGGTATCGCCTGCTGCTGGCATTCAGCATTCTGCTGGCGGCGGTTTCCGTGGTGCTCCAGCTCTATGTGCCCATGCTTTTCGGAGATGCCATTGACCGGATCCTGGGAGAAGGCCGGGTGGATTTTGCCGGCATGTGGGGGTATCTGCGGCAGATTCTGGTTCTGGCGGCGGTTTCTGCCCTGGCCACCTGGGGCATGAACCTGATCAACAACCATTTGACCTACCGGATTGTCCAGGATATCCGCTCCCAGGCCATCCGGCGGATCCAGCGGCTGCCCCTGTCCTTTCTGGACCGGCACAGTTCCGGGGATGTTGTCAGCCGGATCATTGCGGACGCGGATATTCTCTCCGATGGCCTGCTGATGGGTTTTACCCAGCTGTTTTCCGGGGTGGTGACCATCCTGGTGACGTTGGTTTTCATGTTTTCCAAAAATATCTGGATTACGCTGCTGGTGCTTCTGCTGACGCCCCTGAGCTTTCTGGTGGCCAAATTCATTGCTTTCCGCTCCTTCCGGATGTTCCGGAAGCAGAGCGAGGTGCGGGGGGAGCAGACAGCCCTGTTGGAGGAGATGATCGGCGGCCAGAAGGTGGTCCGGGCCTTCGGGTATGAAAAACGGGCTTCGGAACGGTTTGCGGAGATCAACGGGCGACTGAAGGAGTACAGCCAGAAGGCTATCTTCTACAGCAGCCTCACCAACCCTTCGACCCGGTTTGTGAACAATGTGATCTATGCGGCGGTGGCGCTGGTGGGTGTTTTCCTGATTCCCGGCGGTTCCCTGACTGTAGGCGGCCTGACGGTGCTGCTTTCCTATGCCAACCAGTATATGAAGCCTTTTAACGACATCAGCTCTGTGGTCACGGAAATGCAGAACGCCTTGGCCTGCGCTTCCCGGATTTTTGCCCTCCTGGAGGAGCCAGAGGAGACTCCGGACGCGGCGGGAACCCTGGATACGGTCTGGGGACAGGTGGATCTGGAGGATGTAAGCTTCTGTTATGATAAGAGCAAGCCGCTGATTGAACACCTGAACCTGCATGCGGAACCGGGCATGCGGATTGCGGTGGTGGGTCCCACCGGCTGCGGTAAGACAACCCTGATCAATCTGCTGATGCGCTTTTACGATGTAGATGCCGGGGAGATCCGGATCGACGGGGTACCAGCCCGCAGCCTTTCCCGCCATGCCCTCCGGAGCAGCTTCGGTATGGTGCTGCAGGATACCTGGATCAAGCAGGGGACGGTCCGGGATAATATCTGTTTTGGACGGCCGGACGCCACCGAAGAGGAGGTGATCCAGGCGGCCAAGGATGCCCGCAGCTGGTCCTTCATTGAAAAGCTGCCCCAGGGGCTGGATACGGTACTACGGGAGGACAGCATCAGCCAGGGACAGAAGCAGCTGCTGTGCATTACCCGGGTGATGCTCTGCCTGCCGCCGATGCTGATTTTGGATGAGGCCACCTCCAACATTGATACCCGGACGGAGATGCAGGTGCAGGCAGCCTTTGACAAGCTGATGGAGGGGCGGACCAGCTTCATTGTGGCCCACCGCCTGTCTACCATCCGCAACGCTCCCCGGATTCTGGTGATGCGGGACGGCAGGATTGTGGAGCAGGGCCGCCATGAGGAATTGCTGGAGAAGGGCGGATTTTACAGCCAGCTGTACAACAGCCAGTTCCAGAGCGTGTAAAAGGCGGCGGCTTCGGAGCCGGCTGCCGGGGATTGGCCGGAGAGAGGAGGAAACCCATGTATCGGATTTTGATTGTGGAGGACGACCCGGGGATTGCGGAGGCCATTGGGGCACAGGCCAAAATGTGGGATCTGGACACCGCCTGTGTCCGGGACTTCCGCCATGTGATGGCGGAGTTTGCGGCCTACAACCCCCACCTGGTGCTGCTGGATATCAGCCTGCCTTTTTTCAACGGCTACCACTGGTGCCAGGAAATCCGCCGGGTATCCAAGGTGCCGGTGATCTTTATCTCCTCCGCCTCGGATAATATGAACATTGTCATGGCCATGAACATGGGGGCGGATGATTTTATCGCCAAGCCCTTTGACCAGAGCGTGCTCATTGCCAAAATCCAGGCTATGCTCCGGCGCACCTATGACTTTGGCAGCACCGTGCCGATCCTGGAGCACAAGGGGGCGCTGTTAAACACCGGAGATAACAGCTTGACCTACCAGGGGCAGCAGATTTCCCTGACCAAAAACGAGTATCGGATTCTGCTGACACTGATGGAGAACAAGGGAAAGGTGGTCAGCCGGGAGCGGCTGATGGAGCGCCTTTGGGAGACGGACAGTTTTGTAGATGAAAACACCCTGACCGTTAATGTGAACCGGCTGCGGAAAAAACTGGATGCGGCCGGTTTATCCGGCTTTATTGACACCCGGTTCGGCGTAGGCTATCTGATCGAGTAGGCAAAGTAAACTGCAGGCGTAGCAGAATGCCGCAAAAAGCGCGGCAGCTGTGAAAGGAGGCGGTAAGATGCGTTTTATCCTTCAGTATTTTCGGCAGCGGATGGGCATGGTGGGAGTGTTTTGCCTGTTCTGCGCCATTTTTCTGGCAGCCTTCGTGCTGTATAACCTTCCTCCGGGGGCAGCGCTCTATCCAGCGCTGCTCTGCGTGTTGATTAGCGCGCTGTTGCTGGTGCGGCAGCTGGGGAAAGCACGGCGGAAGCACCAGTGTCTGATGGCGCTGGCTGCCCTTCCGGGAAATCTGATGGAAGGATTTCCGGAGGAGTTGACCCAGGATGACGCAGATTATCAGGCCATCATCCGGCGGCTCCAGGAGGAACAGCGGCAGCAGGAAAACAGTATGAATCGGCGTTATGGGGATATGGTGGAGTATTATACGGTCTGGGCACATCAGATCAAGACACCCATTGCGGCTATGAAGCTGACGCTGCAGAATGAGGATTCCCCTCTTTCCCGGCGGCTTTCGGAGGAATTGTTCCGGATTGAACAGTATGTGGAGATGGTGCTGACATTTCTGCGTCTGGACTCTTCCTCCACCGACTATGTGTTCCGGGAGTATGACCTGGATGGCATTGTGCGCCAGGCAGTGCGGAAATTTTCCACCCAGTTTATCAACAAGAAGGTGCGGCTGGCCTATGAAACGGCACCCGTGCGGGTGGTTACCGATGAGAAATGGCTGCTGTTTGTGGTGGAGCAGGTGCTGTCCAACGCGGTGAAATACACCCCCTCCGGCGGCTCTGTGACCATTGGCTGGGAGCAGCCCCAGACCTTGTGTATCCGGGATACCGGCATCGGCATTGCCCCGGAGGACCTGCCTCGGATTTTTGAGGAGGGCTATACGGGATATAACGGCCGCAGCGATAAAAAGGCCAGCGGTATTGGCCTGTACCTGTGCCGGCGGATCTGCCGGAACCTGGGGCACACCATCTCCGCGGAGTCCACGCTGGGGCAGGGAACTGTCATCCGCATTGGCCTGGAGCAAGAACGGCGGGAAGTAGAGTGACAATAAGGGATTTGAAATATTTTACCCCCTTATTTACAAAAAAATAAGAAATCCGTCGAAAAAAATGGTGTTTTTATTAAATTTTTGTGCTATACCACCCTTCATAAGTATTTTTCATCAAAATGGAGGGAAACAGAATGGCAGTCACAGATAGTTTGATGGTTGACTTTTTGCGGAAATTTGACGAAAACCCCTTCCAGGTTAAGATGAAGGACAAGGAATATAAGATTGGAGAAGGAGAGCCCACCTTTACGGTTTCTTTTAAGGAGGAGATCCCCATGTCTGAGTTTCTCTCCAGCACGTCCATTGCCCTGGGAGAAGCCTATATGGACGGGAAGCTGGAGATTGAGGGGGACCTGTATGAGGCCCTGGACCACTTCCTGGGACAGATGGGAAAGTTCAGCACCGACACCAAAGGGCTGAAGAAGCTGATTCACTCGTCCACGTCCAAGAGCAACCAGAAGAAGGAGGTTACCTCCCACTACGATATCGGGAACGATTTCTATAAGCTCTGGCTGGATGAGACCATGACCTACTCCTGCGCGTACTTCAAGACAGAGGAGGACGCCCTGGAGCAGGCCCAGCGGAACAAGACGGAACGGATTCTGGAGAAGCTGTACCTGCAGCAAGGGCGTCAACAACGACCTGCCCATGACCCGCTGGTATTAAGGGGGGCGCACCGGGTGGCTACATCTGCTTGGTGTAGGCCACCAGGAAGCGGTAGAAATCCCGGACCGCCGGATTGTTCCAGCCCTCCTCGCTTTTGGTCACCACAATGTCTTGGCGGCAGGAAGGGCTTTCAATAGGCAAAAGAACCACCTGGGGGCTGGAAACCGGCCCCCAGGAATATTTTGGCTAAAAACCAATGCCCAGGCCGGCGCTGATCAGGTTGCGGACGCTCTCCGGGTTGTCGCTCTCAAAGATAATCTGGGGCGTAAAACCGACCAATTCGCAGAAAAGGTCGTAGATGGCCCGGATGGGCCGGGTCCGGTCCAGGCTCACGTAGCCCTCCTTCCGGGTCTCCTCCAGGCGGATGGAGGCGCGGCGGGCATAGGGGGAGTTGGCCGGCACCGCCAGAAAGTATTCCTCCTCCAGCAGCATCCGGGTCAGCTGGCTCTGGATGCTGCCCGGGGAGACCACGGAGATGCACAGGTCATAGTTTTCGCTGGCCGAATTCTGGTACAGCTGGAAGTTGTGGGTGGGGTACTGGTTCCGGTAGGAAATGATGCACTTGGTCACCAGGGCCTCGGAACCCAGCAGATTCAGGTGGATGGTGTGGCTGGAAAAATCGTTGGCCTCCTGCAGTTCCCGGGGCAGGCTGTCCAGGGCAAGCAGGATGGGGGAGAGCTTTTTCTGGAGAAGGCGGCCGGCGTCGTTGAGAAAGATGCCCCGGTTTTTCCGGTCAAACAGCAGAACGCCCAGCTCCGCCTCCAGACGCTGGATGGACTGGGAGAGGGCCGGCTAGGCAATGTGGAGCTCCTCCGCAGCGTGGGTAATGTGCTGGTGCCGGGCGGCCACCATAAAATAGCGAAGCTACAGCAATTCCATAGGTTTCCTCCTGAGTGTGACAGTGCCTGCGGCAGCGCAGGGAATGGACTGTGATATGGAAATGATTATAACGCGGAACCAGGGAAAAGGCAAGAAAATGATAATGTGGATCTTATCAAAGGATAAGCAAATTCTATTGGAAAATGGAGAGGCACCTGCTTATAATAAAAAACTGTTAAAAAGAGTATAGGTTTGAGCTTTTAGAAAGGAGGGACCGGTATGGGAGATCTGGCGGAGCGCCTTACCGAGGAGATGACCTGTGAGACGGTGTTCACCATCCCGATTTTCGGCGGGATCGAAATTGACGAAGCCGTGGTGGTAACATGGATCATCATTGCGGTGTTGGGTGTTGCGTCCTTTTTTCTGACACGGAACCTGCGGGTGGAAACGGGTGGAAAACCCGGGACGCCGTCAGCTGCTGCTGGAAAGCGGGATCGGCTGGCTGCGGGACTTCTTTCAGGGAAATCTGGGGGAAGGAGGCAAGGTATATCCCTTATCTGATCGCCGTGGCAATCTACATCGGCGTATCCAACATCATCGGGCTGTTTGGCTTTAAGCCGCCCACCAAGGATATGAATGTGACCGCAGCCCTGGCGATTATGAGCATTGTGCTGGTGGAGGCGGCGGGGATCCGCAAGAGAGGTGTAAAGGGATGGATCAAGAGCTTTGCGGAGCCGTCGCCGGTGGTGGAGCCCATCAATGTGCTGGAGATTTTTATCCGTCCCGTATCGCTGTGCATGCGGCTTTTCGGCAATGTGCTGGGAGCCTCGTCATGGAGCTGATCAAGTGTGTGATTCCGGTGGCAATCCCGGTGCCTTTCAGCTTCTACTTTGACATTTTTGACGGGCTGATACAGACGTATGTGTTTGTGTTTCTGACTTCCCTGTTTCTCAAGGAAGCCATTGAATAAACCGGTATCCGACAGGCCGGGAGATTACCAAGAAAAGAAGAAAAGGAGAATGAAATTATGTTAGTCGCAATTGGAGCAGCAGTAGCCGTATTTACCGGAATTGGAGCAGGTATCGGAATTGGCATGGCCACGGGCAAGGCGGTGGACGCCATTGACAGACAGCCGGAGGCGGAGAGCAAGATCAGCAAGTCCCTGCTTTTGGGATGTGCCCTGGCAGAGGCCACGGCCGTGTACGGCTTTGTAATCGGCCTTCTGATCATTTTCTTCCTGGGCTAAAAGCGTTTTGGTGAAGCGATAGAGAAAGAAGGTGTCGGCAAGTGTTACGACTGGATTGGAACCTTCTCTTTACGATCCTGAACCTGCTGATCTTTTACGTGGTGATCAAAAAATTCCTGATCCGCCCGGTCCTGTCCATGATGGACAAGCGGGAGCAGATGATTCAGGATCAGCTGGAGGCTGCCAGTGCCAAGGAAGCGGAGGCGGAAGAGCGCAAGGCCCAGAAAGATGCGGCAAATGCGGCGGGATGTGCAGGCTGAGGTGGCCGGACTGGCAATGGCAGCGGTAGCTAAGAACCTGCAGGACGGAAGCAGCACGGAGAGCGATGAAGCGCTCTACCGGCAGTTCTTGCTTCCA
>CAZSAF010000101.1:0-9300 GCA_964604605.1 uncultured Lachnospiraceae bacterium | reverse complement strand
CTTGCGGGCCCTGTTTGAAAAAGGGAAGGAAAAATATGAAAAAAAGCAATCAATCAATCGCCAGTACGCTGTATTCATTTTCAAAGGTTTTGCTGTTTTGCTTCGCTGTTCCTTTGATGATGTTAGTATACCCAGGGAACGTGAAGAAATTATGATTGGCACGTGAAAGAATTGTAAAAAAAATAAAGACAAATTGTGAATGAAACGGTTTTCCCGGGGAAAACACCTGGGAAAAGAAAGTGGGGCTTGCGCAGGCAGGTGGTTTCCGGTATACTGTTCAGGGAGATGACGGTGTGGAAGGAAAAAAGGCTGTCGCTCCGGGAGGTATGTTATGAAAAGAATTGCGCGGATGGTGCTGCACCTGCTTCCCTTTATTCCCTACTGGGCGGCGCGCCTGCTGGTTTACGCTCACACCCAGGTAGGAACCGAGGAATCCCGCTACCGTTTTATCAAACATCTGACCATCAAGGCCAACCGGGCGGGCCGGGTCCGGGTGGTCAGCTCCGGTGTGGAAAACCTTCCCTCCCAGCCCGGCTACATGATCTATCCCAACCATCAGGGCCTCTACGACACCCTGGCCTTTTTTGAGACGGACCCCCAGCCCTTTGTGCCGGTGATGAAGAAGGAGGTCACCAACACCATCCTGCTGAAGCAGGTGCGGATGATCCTCCGGGGAATCACCATTGACCGGGAGGATGTGAAAAGTGCCATGCGCACCATCCGCAAGATCTCCGAGGAGGTCAAAAAGGGACGGAATTATCTGATTTTCAGCGAGGGCACCCGGAGCCGCCAGGGCAATCACACGCTGGAGTTCAAGGGCGGCAGCTTTAAGGCGGCTTACTATGCCAAATGCCCCATTGTGCCGGTGGCGCTGGTAGATTGCTTCAAACCCTTTGACGTCAATTCCACGGAGCCGGTGACCATTCAGATCCACTATCTGCCGCCGATCCCCTACGAGGAGTACAAGGACAAAAAGACCATGGAGGTGGCCTCCATGGTCCGCAGTATGATTGAAGAAAAGATCCGGGAGGTAACCGGCGAGGCTTAACGCGCCGGTTACCTCCCGGGGGATGCTGGGGAATCCCCTATCTTGCTCCGGAAGCCGCCTCCCTTGATTGGCGGCAGCGCTCCACAAAGCTGGTAAACAGATTTTCATGGAACGGGGAATAGAGATACAGGCTCTCCGGGTGCCATTGGACGGCCACAACGGAGCCGTCTTCGTTCTCCAGCCCCTCAATCAGCCCGTCATAGGAGCGGGCGCTGGCCCGGAGGCCGGTTCCTACATCCCGCACGCATTGATGGTGGTAGCTGTTGACGTCCAGCTGTGAGACGCCCAGGATTCCGGCCAGAATGCTGTCCGCTTCCACCTGCACGGTGTGGGTCATTTCGCCCCGGCCGCTGTTATCCTGGTAGTGGCAGATCTGGCTTTGGGTCTGCGTTGGAATGTCCTGGTAAAGGGTGCCGCCAAAGCAGAGGTTGATCACCTGTGCGCCGCGGCATATACCGAAAACCGGTTTCTTCTGCCGGATGGCCTCGCGGAGCAGGGCCAGCTCCACCAGATCGTTGTTCCGGCAGGTGCGGGTCACCCGCGGAACCGGCTGCTCCCCGTAGACCAGAGGGGCAATGTCCGGACCGCCTGTCAGCAGAAGCCCGTCGATCCCGCTTACCAGCTGGGCCGCGCTCTCCTCGGACAACAGCGGCAGCTGAAGGGGAATTCCGCCGGCGTGGGCAATGGCGTTCAGGTAGTTGCCCTTGGTCATAAAAAGATTATCCTTTACACTTAAACGGCTGGGCATGCCGATCACAGGTCTCATTTTTCCGTACACCTCCCCCAAAAATCCGGAAGTTCCTTTGCCAGGCAATAGAGAAGCGCGGCCCCGTAGCCGGTGGCTCCCGCGGCGCTGAAAGCCGGCGGCTCCAGCCGGAAGTTGACTCCTGCCATATCAATATGGATCCAGGGCTTGCCCTCCGTAAATTCCTGCAGGAACAGCGCCGCCAGCATGGCCCCGCCTCCGTCGGACGGATTGATGGAGCCGTTGCGGAGATCAGCCACCGGGGAGTTGAGGCAGGGGCGCATCTCCGGATCCAGGTCAAGGCGCCAGACCTTTTCGGAGGCAATGTCCGCCGCCTTTTTCAACAGCTGGAAAAATTCATCATCGTTGGAAAATACCGCAGACGCGAACCGGCCCACCGCGTTTTTGGCGGCTCCCGTCAGGGTGGCAATATCCACCAGCAGATCGCATTTCTCCCGGTGTATGGCCAGGGTAAGGGCGTCCGCCAGTGTAAGCCGGCCCTCCGCATCGGTGTTGGTCACCTCAATGGTCTTGCCGGCCATGGAACCGATGATGTCGCCGGGGAGATAAGCGTTGTATGATATTTTGTTTTCGCAGGCGGCAATGACGCCCACTGCGTTGACCGGGAGACGGCTGCCGGCAATGGCGGACATGGCGCCGATAACCGCAGCGCCTCCTCCCATGTCGTCAAACATATTGCGCATGCTTGTGTTGCTCTTGAGGCTGTAACCGCCGCTGTCGTAGACAATCCCCTTGCCAATCAATCCCACCGTGGGCGTGTCCCCGCCGTGGAGCCACCGGAGGATAATCACCACCGGCGGTGTGTTCTGGGCGCCCCGGGCCACTGCCAGAAAGGCGTCCATGTTGAGGCTGGCGGCCTCTGCGGCCGTGAGAATTTCCACTTCGCAGCCGCTTTCCCGGCACAGGCGCGCGGCGTCCTCCGCCAGCGTCTCCGGAGTCTGGCTGCTGGCCCGCTGGTTGCACAGCTCCCGGGCGGCAGTGGTGCCTCTGGCGCAGCAGAGCGCCTGCTCCAATACCGTGTCCAGCCCTTCTGCGGCGGTAACCAAGGCGACATTGTGGAATCCGGTGTCCTGGGGGCAGACGCTTTTCTGCCCCCGGTTTTCATAGTTTACCAGCTCGGCCAGGCGGGCGGTGGTCCCCAAAAGGACCGGCTCGGCGGCAAGGGGAGGGCAGTTGTCCAGCAGGATGGCAACATCCTTGGCGCCGCTTCGCTTGCACTTGCGCAGTGCCTGGGCCATGCTCAGATATACGTCTCTGGGACGAAGGGGCTCTTTGGCCAGCGATACGCCCACCACCAGGATTTCCTTTTCCTCCGAGAGAAACGAGATCTCCTTGAGTCCGGCATCCTGGGGCAGGTGGCGCACAACATAGTCCGCCGCTTCGCGAAGCGGGCGGCTGGGCAGATCCATCAGCAGGTTTCGGGAAGCCTGCACAGGAATGATATAGGCATCAGCGGCAGGAATCTCTTTATGGATAAAACAGTTCATATTTTACAGTAGCTCCTTTTGATAGCGCTGGAATTCCTCAGTGTTGGCTAGTACAAAGTGCTCTGGCTCCAGTTCCAGCCACTGGGGCGGATCCGATTCATAATGGTGACAGGAAGGATCATAGATCAGGGGAACCCGGTCCGGTTCTGTCAGCGGGTCAGGCTGCGGAATTGCGGACAGAAGCGCCCTGGTGTAGGGATGCATAGGGTGCCGGAAAATGGTTTCCGTCTCCCCCAGCTCCACAATCCGCCCTTTGTAAATGACAGCCAGCCGGTTGGTGATAAAGCGCATAATGGAAAGATCATGGGCAATAAACAGGTAGGTCAGCCCGTATTCCTTCTGCAGGTCCATCAGCAGGTTGAGTACCTGTGCCCGAATGGAAACGTCCAGGGCGGAAATGGGTTCGTCCGCAATAATAAACTCCGGTTTCATAATCAGCGTGCGGGCAATGCCAATGCGCTGGCGCTGGCCGCCGGAAAATTCATGGGGAAAACGGCTGGCAAACTCCGGCGGCAGTCCCACGTCCAGCATGGCCTTTCGGACTTTTTCCTGACGCTCCTCCTCGGAGGAAAAGTTCTTCAGATTATAAAGCCCTTCCGATACAATGTAGTCCACCTTGGTCCGCTCGTTCAAGCTGGCCATTGGATCCTGGAAAATCATCTGGATATTGCGGATGATTTCCCGGTCCGTGGCTTTGTCCACCTTGCCGCTGATCCGCTTGCCGTGATACAGGATTTCTCCGGCGGATACCGGGTTAATGCGGATGATGGCCCGCCCAATGGTGGTTTTTCCGGAGCCGGACTCGCCGACCAGGCCAAAGGTTTCCCCTTTGTAGATGTCAAAGCTGACGCCCTTGATGGCCTCAAACCGCTTGCGTCCCCGTCCGAACACCACATGGAGATCCTTCACTTCCAGAATTTTCTCCCGCTCAGCCATGGTTCTCCACCTCCTTCCATCTGCTCCGGAGCCGCTTGATGGTTGCCGGCGGCTCTACGTGGGGGGCCCGCTGGTCCAGCAGCCAGGTCCGCGCGAAATGCGTGGGGGAAACCTGGAAATAAGGCGGCCGGATCTCGTAGTCAATCTTCAGGGCCTGGGGATTGCGGGGGGCGTAGGCATCTCCCCGGATCTCGTGGTTCAGGTTGGGCGGTGTCCCCTGGATGGAAAACAGGTGCTCCCCCTTGACCCCCAGCTGGGGAAGGGAGGACAGCAGCGCCCAGGTGTAGGGGTGCTGGGCGTTATAGAAAATTTCGCTGCAGGTACCGATTTCCACAATGTCGCCGGCGTACATGACGGCCACCCGGTTGGCCACCTTGGCCACCACCCCCAGGTCGTGGGTGATGTAGATAATGGTCAGGTGATACTTTTTCTGCAGGGAGCGCAGCAGCTCTATGATCTGGGCCTGAATGGTCACATCCAGCGCTGTGGTGGGCTCATCGCAGATCAGGATGCTGGGGTTACAGGCCATGGCGGTGGCAATCACCACCCGCTGGCGCATTCCGCCGGAAAATTCATGGGGGTACTGGCGGTAGCGGATCTCCGGGGAAGGGATCCCCACGTCCCGCAGCAGTTCAATGGTCCGCTCCTTGGCGGCGCTGCCCCGCAGCCCCTGGTGCAGCTCCAGCGCCTCGGAGATCTGCTTGCCCACAATCTTCAGGGGGTTCAGGCTTGTCATGGGATCCTGAAACACCATGGCAATCTCCCGGCCCCGGATTTTCTGCCACTCTTTGGAGGTCTTGAACTTGGCCAGGTCCATTCCCTTGTAAAGGCTCTCCCCTTTGGTGATTTTTCCGTTTTTGTCCAGCATTCCCATAAAGCTCTTGGTGAAGACCGATTTGCCGGAACCGGACTCCCCCACAATCGCCAGGCTCTCCCCCTTGTACAGATCCAGGGAGATGCCGCGGATGACGGTCAGGGTCTGCCCCCGGAGGGTAAATTGAATCTCCAGATCTTTGACGGAAAGAATTTTTTCGCTGTAGTCGGTAGTCATCATTCTCCCTCCTTACACATGATTCTTGGGATCGGCGGCGTCGGAAAACGCGTTTCCAATCACATAGAACGAGATGGTAACCAGGGACAGGACAATGGAGGGGAAAATCAGCTGATAACGCATGCTGGCGCTCATCATGACCGCCCGCCCCTCGTTGACCAGATTGCCCAGGGAGGGAATCGTCACCGGAAGGCCCAGGCCGATATAGGTCAGAAACACCTCGCTGCCGATGGCGGATGGTATGGCCAGGGCCACGCGGAGCGTAATGACGGACACCAGGTAGGGCAGCAGGTTTTTGATGATAATCCGGTGGACCGGTGTTCCCAGACAGCGGCTGGCCAGATTGTACTCCAGATCCCGTATGGTAACAATCTGGTTTCGGATAAACCGGGCCATAGGCAGCCATCCGGTAACACACATGGCGAAAATAATGGTGCCCACGCCAGGTCTGACCAGGTAAGAAACCAGAATCAAAATAATGTTGCGGGGAATGTTGTGGATGACGTTGTAGACCTCCGTCAGCAGCCGGTCTAGCCGATCCACATATCCCCAAAGGGCGCCTACCGTAATGCCTAGGACCGCGTTAAAAGCGCCTACGGCAATGCCGATCAGCAGAGAGGTACGGGTTCCGCTCCAGATTCGGGCCCACAGATCCTGGCCAATGGAGTTTGTGCCGAACCAGAACTCACTGTCCGGCGGATGATTGCTGTCCTGAAGGCTCCCGTCCCAGAAGATCTCGGTGGGGCTCTTCTGGTTGGGAAGCAGGGGCTGCAGAAAGGTAAAAAGCAGAAGAGCGCACAGCAGGCACAGACAGAAAACCGCCATCTTGTTCTTGAAAAAGGTCCGCAGCGTAGATCCCCAGTAGGAGTAGTTGGAATAGCCGCCAAACTCTGCTTTTTCCGGGCTGTAGTCCGCGATTTCAAAGGCGTTGTCCTCCCCCAGCTTGGCGATCATATCCTCAATACTTTTTTCCAATTTCTTGGTCATCGGCTTTTCCCTCCTCTCGAAAGCTTGATGCGCGGATCGCAAGCCACCATCAGAAGATCACCCAGCAGTAGGCCGAATATTCCCAAGAAGGAATAGATCAGGACCAGCGCCTGTACCAGTGGGTTGTCCTGCTTGTTGATCGCGGTAAGCAAAAGGCTGCCCATGCCGGGGATGGAATAGAGCGATTCAATATAAATGGACCCCGATATCGTCAGAAGGATATTGGCAGGAAGGTTCTGGGCCATGGGAACCAGGGCGTTGCGCAGCACATGGCCGTACATCAGCGTGGCGTCTTTCACGCCTTTTGCCCGGGCAAAGGAGACATAGTCTTTGGACATCTGGTCCAGGATATAGCGCCGGGTCCACATGGCATAGGAGGCAATACCGCCCAGGGACATGCTGATGATCGGGAGAACCCAGGACACCGGCTTATTGGGGTCGTAAAGGATGGGCAGGGCAAACAGGCTGGAGGCATAAATCTGGATGAACAGATAGTAAACCGCCTCCGGGACCGCAGTGATGAACACAATATATGCGTTTCCAGCCTTGTCCGTCAGCTTCCCCTTCCGCACAGCCATCACGGCGCCCACCGGGATTCCCGCAATCAGGCCCAGCGCAATGGAGCACAAGCCAAAGAAGATGGAATAGGGCATCTTCTGGGTGATGATGGAGCTGATGGAGGCGTTAGGGCGGAAGGTGATGGAAGTGCCAAAATCGCCGTGGAGCAACTGGTTGTAAAAACGCAACAGCTGCACATGAATCGGGTCCCGCAGCCCCATCGCCGTAAGGGCAGCCTCAATCTGGTTCTCGTCCATTTTGTCGTACTCATCGCCGAAATACCCAGATTCCGGCATGAGACGCATGAGAAAGAACACAACGGTTGCGATAATAAACAGAGTGACAATGGACTGGAGCAGGCGTTTCAAAATATATTTGATCATAGCAGGAAACCGCCTTTCTTTTACTAAGCGGAGTGCACGGACTTGCCGTGCACTCCATTGTTAACGCAATTTTAAAAGAGCCTTTGGTATGTTAATCCGCGCTGATCTGGTAACTCTGGCTCTCCTCCTCGTAGGCAAGACGGGCGGCGTCTCTGGCAGTGATGTATGCGTCGTAGAGTTCCTGATACTCCTCTTCGCCCACGGAGTGATCCAGCATCACCGCGCCTTTCATCTTTCTCAGGCTGTAGTCACCCATCTGGGCGGTGAGGCCGGTGAAGGGCTCAATCAGGGATGCCTCATAGCCGCCGCCGGACACGTAAGCGGGAATCAGAAGGGCTTCGTCCAGTAGGAACTTTTCCGTTTCGGCAAAGGCCTCGTACCGGGCCTCCAGATCGTCGGTGATGTCATTGGCCGCCAGCGCCATTTTTTCCAGGGTACCATAGCCCAGGGATTCGTCATAATACTCGGTGGCCAAGTAGATTTTGCCCCAGTTCTGGCCGGATAGCGTGCTCAGCAAGGGGTTGTAGCAGCCGTAGGGATCCGCGAAGTCGGGTCCCCAGCCCAGCTCCATGAAGGACCAAAGGCCGGTGTTGCGCACCTCGGAATTGAAGCTGCTGCCGGAGTAGCCCACCAGGACAATGTCGATAAAGTCAGTACCCAGATCCCGTTCCATCTGCTGCTCGATCACCTGATACCGGGCGGCGGCGTCGCCGCTGACGTTGTAGGCCATGACTACCTGGATCGGGAAAGTAACCTGGCCTTCCAGCTCGGCCATGGCGATTTCCTTATACTCCAGGGCTGTCTCCACGTTGTAGATATTGTCCTGGCTGGAATACTCCTCCAGGCCTCCCATCTCCAGATAATCCTGGGTGCCTACGGTGACAAGCCCTGGGCGGGAGAAGGTGTTGAGGACCTTATCCTCATAGGTGTAAGGGTCAATGGTAGCTACCGCCGCATAGCGGTCATAGCCATAGAACATGGCTTTACGGAAGTTTACGTTGTTGACGGCGGTGCGCCAGTCCTCCGGGGCGTACTCCTCCTCATACTGGGGGTCAAAGTTGAAGGCCATCCAGTATGACATGTTGGTGTAGGAGGCCCGGTGAACCTGGCTCCACAGGGTTTCATCGTTCATCCATTCGGTAATCAAGTCCGTGTCCAGGGTCACCTTGTCCGTGTCGCCTCGCAGGAACAGTTCGGCGCCGTTGGAATCGGCTTCCGCATTGTAGCGGTACGTAAGACGCTCAATGCTGATAATGTCCGCGTTCCAATAATTCTTGTTCATCTCCAGGATCCGCTGATATTCCGGCTCCCACTCGGAACAGTAGTAGGCGCCGCAGTAGAGCAGTTCGTCACTGTTGGTGCCAAAAGTGTCGTAGTGTTCCTCCAAAAAATCGGCCTGGGCGGGGAACCACGCATTCGTAGAGAGCATCCGCAGGAAGTAGGCACAGGGAGCGGTCAAGGTGTATTCGATTGTATAATCATCCAGCGCCCGGATGCCAACGGTGGAGAAATCGGTTGTCTCCTGGTTGAAGTAAGCCTCAGCACCCTCAATGACGTTATAGATGGTGCTGGACAGGGAGGAACCGCTTTCCGGATCCAGCACGTACTGGGCAGCAGCCACAAAGTCGTGGGCAGTGAGGCCGATGACCTCGTTTCCTTGATTGTCGTACCACATGACATCTTCCCGCAGATAGAAGGTATAGACCAACTCATCATCCGAGATGGACCAGTTGTTGGCAATGCAGGGCCGGAGCAGACCATAACGGTCAAATTCCACCAGGCCGTCCACGACCATATAGCTGAAATGTACCAGAGTTGTGCTGGTGCTGTAGAGATAATTCAAAGTACTCAGTTCGGTGTCGTAAAGTTCGGTGTAAGTGGTGTAGGCAGTGTCGTCCGACTCCTCTCCATCACCATTGCCGCAGGCGGCAAGAGACAGGGCCATAAGCAGCGCAAGCGCAAGACATAGTATCCGTTTCCATTTTGTGTGCTTCATCAATAGGACCTCCTTGTTTTTTTCGATAAGCCTTCCTCCCCAAATAATATTTGGCTTATATGTTTAATATAAGCAAGAATCATGCCAA
>CAZSAF010000100.1:0-9304 GCA_964604605.1 uncultured Lachnospiraceae bacterium | reverse complement strand
CCAGAATAGTGGACACCCCCGCTTGCTTATACAGGTCCCGGGCCCGCTCCAGGAACGGCGTAATCGGCTCTTTGTCCCGGGTGATCACCTTCTGCATCAGCTCATCCCGGACCATAAAGTTGGTGGCGGAGGTATCCTCGTCAATCAGCAGCAGACGGCTGCCCGCTTCCAGCCCCTCCATAATGTTGGCCGCCTGGGAGGTGCTGCCGCTGGCATCCAGGGTAGAGAAATTCCGGGTATCCCGGCCGTTGGGCAGGTGATTGATGAACAGGGAAATATCCACACCGCTGATCTTCCGGCCATCCTCCGCCCGCAGCTTCAGCGCCGACTCATCGGTGATCACAAACTCCCGCCCGTCTCCCCGGATATGGTTGTAGACGCCCTTTTCCAAGGCCTGGAGCACCGTGGATTTTCCGTGGTAGCCGCCGCCGGCAATGAGGGTGATGCCCCGGCGGATGCCCATGCCGGTGACTTCCCCGGCGTGGGGCAGCTGCAGAGTTACCCGCAGGGACTCCGGGGAGGTAAAGGGCAATCCGTCCTTCATGGGGCGATCGGAGACGCCACTCTCCCGGGGCAGAATGGAGCCATCGGCCACAAAGGCCACCAGCCCCCGCTCCGCCAGCTCCCGGCGGATGGCCTGCTGGTCCTCCGCCAGCTCCACCACCTGCCGCACCTCCCCTGCCGGCAAACGCCGGTAGAAGAAGGTCTGCTCAATGGCCCGGGGCAGGAACTCAAAGAGGATCTTTTCCAGCTCCAGGGCCTGGATGGTCCGGCCGTTGGCCGGAAAGCCCACGTCAAACCGGGCCAGAATCCCCTCCGTCTGGATCTCGCAGGCGGTCCGCTCCAGCACCTCCTGGCCGCAGCTGCTGACGGCAATCATGCCGCTCTTGCCGGAGCCCTTGGCCTGGAAGCTGACCCGCTCCGTCTGGGCCCGGAACCGCCGGGTCAGATAGTCCTGCAGAGCCACCCGGGTGTACTTTTCCCGGTAGGTATCCGCCGGGAACTCCGCCCGCCGGTGGGAAATCCACACGCTCAGCTTGGAGGGGGACGCAAAGGGGTCCCCCTGTACGTGGTCAATGGACAGGCGGTAGCTGCCAAAGTCATAGCTTCCCTTTAGGGATTTGTAGGCCGGATAGCTTTTCCGGTGTATTTCGTGCAGCTGCCGCCGCAGCTCTTCCGAAGATTTCATGGTCATAACTCCTTTCATAGCTGCCGTGTTTTTCACGGCATAAGGCCTTCTTCTATTTCTTCCGGGCCGGATCTTCCTCGCCGTCAGGGAGCGCTTTCAGCTGTGCCGCCAACTCCCCCACCAGATGGTCCAGCAGATAACTTCTCTCCCCGGGGCGCAGCTTCTCGTAGGTTTCCCGGATCTCCGCTTCCGTCCGGTGAACCTCCTCCTCCAGATCCCGGGCGGACAAACGCGCCGCCCCCTGTCCCAGGATAATGATCTGCTCCAGCCGGTCCGAGGTGGCCACGGTGACCCGGTACTTCCGGCTCAGCTCATGGGCCACCTTCTCAATATATTGGTCCGCGGTTTCCGCCTCCTGGGTGTACACCACGTGGATGTTGTGGTAGGGCAAAATCTCACAGGCGTGGTTCTGCACCTTATAGGCGTCAAAGACCAGGATCACCGTACACTTGCGGAAGCCCTGGTAATTGCAGAGAATATCCATCAGCCGGATCCGGGCCCCGTCTATGCTGGCCTCCGCCAGTCGCCGCAGCTCCTCCCAGGCAAAAATAATATTGTACCCGTCCACTAGCAGATATTCCTGCAGAGGCTCCGTCTCCTTGGCTTTTGCTCCCGGCCGGTAGGAGGTTTCCGCGCTCTGCCGCCGCCAGATATTCCGCCGCTTGTCCTCGCCGCTGTTCCGGTAGGTGCGGGCAAAAATCTCCTGCAGCTCCTTCTCATCCGCTCCAAAATCCGCCGGAGCGGATGCCGCCGGCGCTGCCTGCCGGGCCTCCTCCTGCCGCTCTGGCCGGAGGACGCTCTCCAGGTGCATGTGTTCCTCCACCTGATCCCAGGAGACCAGGTAGCCCGCCCCGTGGGAGCAGAACACGGAGCCGGTGGGGTTCTCCAGATCCCGATCCGGGTCATAGCCTATGGCCGCCACCACCTCCTCCTGGTTGTGGCAGGGCTGATAGCCCTGGAACCGGCAGAACAGCCGGCCCCGTCCCCGGGTGTAGGAGATCACCTCCCGGGGGTAGTCCTGCATGGTAGCCACCGGGGCGCTGCCCTCGATTACCGTCCGCTCCCCCTCGGTCTGAGGATCCCCAAAAGTGCCGTTCATCCGCTGAATATCCGTCAGGGCCCGTCCCACCAGCTCCGCCGGAATCTCCAGCCGGAAGGCGTAATAGGGCTCCAGCAGCACGCAGTCCGCTTTCATTAAGCCTTGGCGCACTGCCCGGTAGGTGGCCTGGCGGAAGTCACCGCCCTCGGTGTGTTTGGTGTGGGCCCGCCCTGCCGCCAGGGTGATCTTCATATCCGTGATAGCCGACCCGGTGAGGACGCCGGGATGCTCCCGCTCTGCTAGGTGGGTCAGCACCAGCCGCTGCCAGTTCCGGTCCAGCTGATCCTCACTGCACACTGAAGTAAACACCAGGCCGCTGCCCGGCTCCCCCGGCTCCAGAATCAGGTGGACCTCCGCGTAGTGGCGCAGAGGCTCAAAGTGGCCCACGCCCTCCACCCGGTTGCGGATGGTTTCTTTATAGACAATGCTGCCGGCGCCGAAGGTCACCGGAATCCCAAACCGCTCCTGGATCAGGCTCTGGAGGATTTCCGTCTGGACCTCCCCCATCAGCTGCACCCGGATCTCCTCCGCCTCCGGATCCCAGACCAGATGCAGCTCCGGTTCCTCCTCCTCCAGCTGCCGCAGCTTGGGCAGCATCTGATGAACATCGCAATCCTCCGGGAACTGGAGCTGATAGGTGAGCACCGGCTCCAGCATGGGCTGCCGGGCATCCAGCTCCGCCCCCAGGCCCTCCCCCGGGTAAGTATGGCTGAGGCCCACCACGGCGCAGACCTCCCCGGCCTCCGCCTCCGGCACCGCCTCGTACCGGGCGCCGGAATACAGACGGATCTGGTCCGCCTTCTCCTCCCAGGTTTCCTCCCCCTCCGGGCCGGCGCACCGGCCGGTGAGCACATCCTTCACTCGCAGCCTTCCGCCGGTGAGTTTCAGATAGGTCAGCCGCTTCCCCTGGTCGTCCCGGGCAATCTTGAACACCCGGGCGCCAAATTCCTCCGGATACACGGGGCTCCGGGTGTAGGCATCCAGCCCCCGGAGAAACTCCTCCACGCCGGAAAGCCGCAGGGCAGAGCCAAAATAGCAGGGGAACAGCCGCCGCTCCGCTATGGCCCGGGCCAGTTCCTCCCGGGACAATGTTTCCTGCTCCAGGTACCGCTCCATCAGCTCCTCGTCACAGCAGGCCAGCTCCTCCCAGTCCTCCGGCGTCTCCAGGCGGCCAAAATCCGCCGCGCGGCTGGACAACCGGCTCCGCAGCTCCGCCAGCAGGGCCTCCCAGTCCGTGCCCGGCTGATCCATCTTGTTGACAAACAAAAAGGTGGGAATCCGGTACCGCTCCAGCAGCCGCCACAACGTCTCCGTGTGGCCCTGAACGCCGTCCGCACCGCTGATCACCAGCACCGCATAGTCCAGCACCTGGAGGGTACGCTCCATCTCCGCGGAAAAGTCCACATGGCCCGGGGTATCCAGCAGCGTGATGCGGGTATCCCCCAGGGTGAACATGGCCTGCTTGGAAAAGATGGTAATGCCCCGGTCCCGCTCCAGCCGATAGGTGTCCAGGAAGGCGCTGCCGTCATCCACCCGGCCCATCTTCCGGATGGCGCCGGTGCCGTAGAGCATGGCCTCCGAGAGTGTGGTCTTGCCCGCATCCACATGGGCCAAAATGCCCAGACAGATGCGCTTGGGGGAGGCAGGATGGTTTTTGGTTTTATTTTCAGACGTATTTTCCATGAAAATACCCCTCTTTCTGAGCTATAATCACATCCTCCTAATCATAACACAGAGAGGGGCATAAGTCGACAATCAATCCTGTTTTCTTGCTTTCCTGTATCGGCGGCCTTTCTTTTCCCCCGTTGGATCAATTTGTTCAAGCCATATCCATTCCCTTGTCAACTCACGCGCTCTTGTTTCTTTAATCCCAAGGAATTCTGCGATTTCAGAGATTCTATATTCTCGATCCGGCTCCATCCATCCTATTATTTTTTCCAATTGTTGCCTCGTCTTATTGGTAAATTTCTTTTTATCAGCGCTTTTTTATTCTCATTATTTACAAACGACAATTTCAAAATGGTTCTGTCTGGTCCGTATTCTTCTATGACTTCCGTTTGCCTCCATCCCTGCTGTTCCCAGATTATGGGCTTCCCAATAGGCCAAAAATATTTAGATAATTAACAAAAAAGATTCAAAACTCTTCAGCAATATCCAAAAATTTTAATATTTTATTATTTTTTACTCTAAATTCATTATAAAGATTATAAATAGGCATTCCATGAATTTGATTAAATCACAGAAGGCCTTTCTTTAATAATCGCAAAACTTTTCCAGCATGTTGTCTAGCACTTAATTATTTTCTGCCTGATATTTCGTAGGCATTATTGCACATATTGTCACTCCATTAGTCACATTCCCACTTGCCATAGTAATTGTTAACCCAGATGATTCATAAGTGCCAACAGAAATGTCCAGGGAGGGAAGGGAAAACACATGGGCGTGGCCGCCGTCCCAGCCAAACAGCACCTGAATCACCGTATCCAGATCCGCAAAGGTAATCTTTCCGGCACCAAAACCCGGCACCATACCGGGGGATGGGCATCCTCCAGGGAAATTTTCAATATGTATCCCGCCATGGCAGTTCTCCTTATCTTTCAAAATGGTATTCTTTTTTTAAACGCTCATAAATTTCAAAAGCAACCGGGCAGACACTCACTGCATCCAACACATTGTAAAGGCTTTGAAGACGTTCCGGCTGATCCGTATAAGGGAACTTTTTACAGTTATCCGGCTTACAGTCCCCCAACAAGCATTGCCCATCCTCCTGCAAGAAACCGCAAGGCATAGAGGTTTCATATTGGGCCCTTTGCTCATTCCAGCGCAGGTACTTCTTCACAAAAGCATCTTCCGGCATCCCCAAATGCGTAGCATCACGTTCCGCTTCAAATGATATTTTTCTGGGTGGCAACATATTGATTTCTTCCTTTCTGAATCTTGCTGTGTTTTCAGAGCCTCCAACTGATCCCGGGGGCGTTTCCTTATCTTTTATTCCGGCTCATCCCATAGTCCCGCAGTGCTGCGTGGAAAGAGGAATGCCTGGGGAATTCCCTCCGGTAATACTGAAGAATGCTCTCCTTGGCGCCGGTTTCCCCACGGGAGGCTTTCACCTCTCCCAGCGCCGCCGCCAGCTGTGCCGACGCATGGTAGTGATTCCGGAACTGGCCGGAGACAATGGCCTTAATCCGTTTGTCAATGAGCGCCTCCAGCTTCCGCAGATACAGATTCGCCTGTTTTTCCGTCAGAGGGTAAAAATGTTTCCAGCTGCCAAAAGCCTTCCAGAAAATTGCTGTTTCCTGCGCCGGATCCAATTCCGTCTCCCCCGCCTGCCGGGTTCCCATCAGATAGTGGGCAGCATGAAATTCTATGGATTCCATAGCCCCCCGGGCAGCCCCCGCACAGCCGCGCTCCAACTGCTCTCCCTGGTACAGGAGAAGCAAAAACAGCGAAATCCCGCATTTGACAAAATGGCCGGTCCAGCCCAGCGGTTTCTTTTCCTTCTGACACTCCGACCAGGCGTAGTCAAAATCCCCTGCCAGAAACCGCAGAATGGCTCCGGAATAAGAGCCCAGAGCATTTTCTCTCTGCTCATCCGGCATTCCGTACCGGCTGGAATCCAAGGACAAGCCCCCAAAGCCCCGCCTCTCGGACAGCTGGGAAGCCGCCTGCCGGGCCAATGCCGCACACGCCTCCGGTTCTCCGCTTTCATTGACCCAGCGCAGATAATTAGTGGGAGTGGAATCCGAGCGGAATGCTTCCCGCCAGCAGACAGCTGCCACCGACTCCTGCCCGGAGCGCAGTGCCGCGCCGGCGGTTTCCAGCGCGATCCGGCCGCGGATGACGTACCGGGCATCCACTTTCCCCAGCGCCTCTTTTCCCACCTCGGTCCGCTGTTTTTCGGAAGCACTGCCCTTCATCATCTCCAGTGCCTCCAGGTAGAGAGAAGGGTGGATTTCATACGCATCCCGGGCCACCTCCAGCATTTTTCCGGCATCAAACTGGCTGCGGATGGTTTCCTTCAGCAGCCACAGGGCCTTCACCCCCTGTTGCCGGGATAAAAGCTGGATCCAGGAATCCCAGAACGCCGGCAGATCCGGCAGTTCTGCTTTCCCAACACGGAGCATGGTTTCCGGGAGAACTTGCCTAAACATGTCTTTTTGATAATACTGGAACAGCTCCTCTGCCCGCTGCTCTGGCGGAGATACCATATAGGCCGCATACAGGATATGGGCCGCCAATTCTTTCAAACGGATGGAAGCAATCTCCTCTTCCACCAACTCCTCCAGCCCCATGTCCAAACACTCATCCTCATCGTTCTCCACGGTCACCTTCGTATCCAGCAGGCATTCGGCCAAATTCGCCGCTTCCGGATAAAAGCCATCGTTGACGCACTGCTCCAGGAGCAGGCTGGCATCCTCAAAGATTTCCCCAACTCCCTGGTCATCCTGGTAGTCCCACTCCCAATCCGAATCCCAGTACGCCTCCTGCTCTGCTTCATAACCCTCTGCCGTCAGGAACCGTTCTCCCGACTGGATCTGGCTGAACAGCTCCAACAGCCGCTCATATTCCGAACGGATACCGCGGGCCGCCGCTGTCTCCTCCGGCTGCGGCGCTCCCTTCTGATCCGCTTCTCCCGCCAGCCGCAAAAGCTCCAGAAATTCCTCCCGTTCCTTCTCCGGCACCTTTCGGGCAAAATTGTGCAGGAATCCCCGCAGCTCCTCTTGGGACAGGGCCTGGGCGCAGCGGTCCACTTGTTCGGTAAATTCTTTCAGGTTCATTTTTCTTCTTTCTCCATTGCTACCCGGCATTTCTCTTTATAGCAGGCGATACCATATTTCAAAACTGTATGGCAGCCATCATTCAGTAGTTCTTTTCCGTAATCCATTCGTTGAATTTGTTCTAAAGCAGCCTGGCATGTCATTTCATACTGAGCATTTTCCGCGTATTTTACCTCAATTACAATGCCAAGATCATCCTCCTCCGCCTTGATGAAAATATCACTATATCCTTCACCAGATTCCCGATTGGATTGCACATACCACCCATTTTTATAACCCCGGATTTCCTGATTGGGAATGGCCAGTTTGTATCGCCTTCCACCGGAACTTCCCCGCTGCGTCAGATATCCGGTTGCAAAAAGGACACTCCAGATATTTTCCATGGAATCGTACAGGCGGTTATACGTCAGGTCCTCACGAATCTCCCTGGTCACAGTCTCTCCCGCAACCAGGGCTTCCACCTCACTTTTGGTCAATCCGGTTCCGACTTTCTCCAGGAAATGCCGCACCACATTATTACTGCTGGTATTGGACCAATAGTCCTGCGGAAGCAGGTCCCGTTTTACAAACAGCTTGTTGACATAGTTGATCACATCCCAGGGGCAATAAACATCCGCATCTCCAAAACGATAGCCATCGTACCATGCTTTTATGGACTCATACTTTTCTTCCAAATTGTAATATTGCAGTATCGTGCGGACCTCTTCATCCGTAAATCTAAAATAGGAATCACACTCCTCGTCCGTGATTGAAAAAATACTGGGGTTGTTCAACCCCGTAAAAATACTCTCCTTGGACACACGGAGACATCCGGTCAGCACCGCAAAGTACAGGCTGTCATTGGTTTTTAGTGCCTGCTCCAGCATGTTGCGGATCAGGAGAACCATTTCCTGATAGTATCCCTACTCATGGGCTTTGGCCAGCGGTACGTCATACTCATCCACCAGAATAACAACCTTCTGCCCATAATGCTTCTCCAACAGTACCGATAAGGTCTTAAGGCTTCCCATGAGAACCGCATCGGATATGCGGAAGCTTTCTTCCCCGCTGGTATCCACCATAACCCGTTGTTGATACTGTTGTTTTTCCCGACCGGTAAGCTTGGCATCCTCCAGCAAAAATTGAAACCGCATGGCCTCATTGCCGATGGCCGCACACATCAGCGAACGTGCCGTGGCATAATCCCTGCCGTTAATCCCCTTCAGCGTGATTGACACCACCGGATATTTTCCCATGTATTTCCGGCAGACCTCTGAGTCCTCGGAAATATGCAGGCCCTCAAACAGTGTTTGGTGGCCTCCGATTTCCAGAAAGCATTTGAGCTTGCTCATATTCAGGGATTTTCCAAAGCGCCGGGGGCGCATGAACAGATTCACCTTTCCCCTTCTCTGCAGCAGCTCCCGGGGCATGGCCGTTTTATCCACATAATAGTAATTGTCCGTCCGAATTTCTTCAAAGCTTTCAATTCCTACCGGAAGGCGCTTTTTCTCCGTAACGCACATAGAACCGCACACTCCTTTCCGCTGTCTGCCGTGTATCTCACGGCATAAAGGTACACCGGAGGGTATTTCCGCATAAAGAGCTATCCTTATCATAACACAGGCCTTTGTTTCGGGCAACGCCAACCGGTTCTTTCCTGTTCCGAATCAAGGCTTCCAACCGAAAAGTCCCCGGGGATGCCCTGTCAATGGACCTCCTCTAACTCTACTGTAGAAGAGGAATTTTTTTGTGACAATAAAAACCTTCGCTCAAATTCCGATAACGGGCTGGAGGGATAGGGGCGCATACCGCCAGAAAAGAAACGCCAATCAAAACGGGAATCATCAGCAGAATTCGTTTAATAATGTACGAAAACAATTTTTTTCCTCCTTTCCTTCCCTCTGCCAGATCCGCTGTTTTCCTGCCCTCCTTTCTGAATTTGGGCGCAAAAAAAGCGGCGTCCTTTTCTCCCACAAGGGGATCAGAGAACGCCGCTTCTGCGGTGTCGTATTCAATTTTAATCTGATGTGCCGTCTGGGGCGGGGCATTTCACGGGAAGTAGTAAGCGTGTCGAGGCTCATTCCAAAAGTAGTAATTTGGTAGTAAATTCGGTGGCCCTATCCCGTGATTTGCCCGTATTTCCGGGCTTTTTTGAGCTAATCAGAGTTGTTATCATAAGTAATGAGCATGGAGGTATGGCAGCGCCAGCTTCCGTGTGGTGGAAGGAAGCAGAAACCGAACTTTGGTCGGGGAGGGGTC
>CAZSAF010000099.1:0-9344 GCA_964604605.1 uncultured Lachnospiraceae bacterium | reverse complement strand
GTGATCCTCTCCCAGGTGGACAAGAATAGGTTCCACAAGCTGTGGGTGCGGCTCACCTGCGAGCCCAAGCACCAGAGCAACCGGCTGTACCACCGCTGAGACAGGCGCCGCCAGGCGCTCCCAGAGGAAAGAGAGGCTGCCTGCATCCATGCGATGCAGGCAGCCTCCTGGCTTCTCACACCTCCAGCCGGTTGTAGGAGGCAGCGCAGTCTACGCACAATTTCTTTCCGTCCTGTATCCGAATCCAGTTGGCCCCGGTGGTCTCGCCGCAGCACTCGCAGACGTAGGACTCAAAAATCCGCGCCGGCTCCGGCAGGGCCAGCCGGGGCTCTTTTACCTCAAACAGTTCCTCCGGCTTCCGCTCCTGGTAGTAGGCAAAGGATTCCTCCCGGGTCATGCCCTGGGGCTTGCACCGCAGCACCAGCCGTACCCCTTTTCCGGTGGCCCGGCTGTAAAAGGTAAAAGCCTGCTTGCCGGTCAGGTGGAACAGCAGGTTCCCTTTCCCCACGGAGCAGCCCAGCACCACCTGGATGGCATCCACGCCGCAGGCATCGTTCTCCGAAATGCACACCGTCTCCTCATCCTTGGAGAAGGTCAGCCCCAGCAGCTCCGCCGCGTACAGGGCCGCCCGGAAGCCAATGGCCAGGCCGCCGCAAGAATGGCCGTGAAACTCCACACATTTTTCCCAGATTTCTTTTTGTTCCATTTTTACCTCCTCTTCCCGGCTGCCCACTCACACCAGCCGGTATTTTTTCCACTTCCCGCTCCGGTACCGGAACACCACCAGCAGGCAGGCCATCGTCCAGGCCAGGGGCATACTGAAGTAAATGCACCGGAAGCCCACCGCCGTGGCCGCCATGGCGTAGGAAAGAAACAGCCGGATCCCCAGGTTCACAAAGCCGGAGGCCGCCGGAATCTTTACGTCCCCGGTGCCCTGGAGAAAGCCGCAGGTGATGTTGGTGATGGTGTTGATCCAGATAAAGACCATCAGCAGGTCCAGGTGCTCCCGCCCCCGGCGCATGGATTCCCCGGCAATGTTAAACAGGGACAAAGCCGGCTCGTCCAGCAGGATCACCAGGATCCCCAGGCAGATGCTGATGATGACCCCCATCTGTACCGTCACCCGGTACCCCTTCCGGGCCCGCTCCGGCTTTCCGGCACCAATGTTCTGACCCACAAAGCTGGCGATGGCCACATTGAAGCTGTTGGAAGGGATATGGGCGATCTGCTCAATCTTCTGCATGGCCGCATAGCCCTCAATGCTGGGGGTCCCGAAGGTGTTCACCAGCCGCTGCAACACCGTAAAGCCCAGGGCGCTGACCATGGACTGGAAGGTGATGGGCACGCTGAGCCGGACAATCATGCCGGTCCGCTTCCAGCTGCCGGCCAGATCCCTTCGCCGGGGGACCAGATCCGGAAACAGCCTGCCCATGTAGAGCATGCTGGCCACCGCGGAGCCGGCCTGTGCAATCACCGTGGCAATGGCCGCCCCGGCCACGCCCCAGTGGAAGACGATGACAAACAGGCAGTCCAGCACCAGGTTCAGCACCGCGGAGACCAATAGGAACAGCAGGGCCCCCCGGGAGTCCCCATGGGCCCGGAGCACGCCGTAGGTCACATTGTAGAGGAGCTGGAAAATCATACCGGCTCCGTAAATCAGAAAGTAGGAAAGGCTGTCCGCCTGCATCTCCACCGGCGGCTGCAGGAAGCCCCAGATCACCGGCTTAGCCAGCAGGAAGCACAGCAGCGTCACCGCCACCGCCAGAATCACCGCCAGCACGTAGGCCGCCGTCACCGTCTCCTGGATTTCCCTCTTTTTTCGGGCGCCAAAATACTGGGACACCGCAATGCTGGTACCGGCGCCCAGGCCGGTGCAGACGGTGGTCAGAAGCCAAGTCAGGGAACCGGTGAGCCCCACCGCCCCCAGAGCGGTGGAGCTGACAAAGTTCCCCACAATCACGCTATCCACCAGGTTGTACAGGACCTGCAGCAGGTTAGCCCCCATAATGGGCAGGGAGAAGGCCAGAATCTGCCTCCGCTCCGCCCCTTCTGTCATATCGTTCTTCATCTTGCTCTCCTGTGTCTCACTGTGTCCGGCAACTGCCGTCCTTCCTATCATAGCACAGAAACCAAAAGCCTCCAAGTATCGAGCGGAAAATCTTTTCCTCTACCCGATACCGGGAGGCTGTACAGGCCCACAGCAGAGCGGTTCGTTTTACCGGCTGCCCGTTAATGCAGCTCCTCATCCAGCCAGGTCTGCCCCGGCGTCAGCATCCGCTGGAAAATCCGGGACCGGTCTTCCGGATACTTATTCTGATGAAACTTAAACAGCATCTCCCCCGAGGGCAGCTGCCCTAATATCTCAATCTTCCCTCTGGGATGGCTCATGATATACCGCACCGATTTGCCAAAACCGTTCTGCCGGGATTTGGCGTCATCCACAATCTCCATGCCCCGGGCGATGGGCACCTGGAACTGCCCCTTCACCCCCCGCACCGGGCGGCACTGGAAAATATAGTAGGGCACCACGCCCATGCGGGTAAGGCCGGAGAGAAGGCTGCCCAGCACCTCCCCATCATCGTTGACGCCCCGGAGGAGCACCGTCTGGTTCCGTACCTGGACGCCCCGCTCGATCATGGCGTGGACGGCCCGGGAGGCCTCTGCCGTCAGCTCCCGGGGATGGTTGAACTGGGTCACCAGATAGACGGTTTTCTTTTGGGCATACTGGGCAAACAAATCCAGGAATTCCGGATCATCGTAGATCCGCTCCGGCAGGGTCACCGGAATCCGGGAACCAAAACGGATAAAATCCAGATGTTCCAGGGCGGTAAACCCTTCCAAAATCCGGCGCAGCGCCGCATTGGAGTTCATAAAAGCATCCCCGCCGGAGACCAGCACATTGGTCACCTCCGGGTGGGCCGCCACATAGGCAATGGCCGCCTCAATATTGTGGTTCAGCTCTTCATCCGTCAGCCCTACCATCCGCTTGCGGAAGCAGTGGCGGCAGTACATGGCACAGTTCTGGGTGGATAGCAGCAGCACCGTCTGGGCGTACTTGTGCTGCAGGCCTTCCAGCTTCACATTGGACTCCTCCCCGCTGGTATCCAGGGAGCCGTCCAGGCTGAACTCATCCAGTGAGGGAATGCACATGCGCCCAATGGGATCCTGGGCATCCTCCCGGTTGACCAGGGACAGATAGTATGGGGTGATCAGCATGGGATAGGTTTCCACAATCTTTGCGTAGGCAACCGTCTGCTCCAGAGACAGCCGCATAATGGCGGCAAGCTGTTCCGCCGTCTTCACACTGTTTTTCAATTCCGTCTGCCAACTCATTTTTTACCGCCTTTCTAACACGCATGCCCGCTGACGCGGGCATCACCAACCATGAAAGCCCTTCGGATTGCTCCGTGCCGCGCACTCCCGCTTATGCTTTGCGACCGGGCTTTCAGAGTAAATAAAATCAGGCTGGTTCCCTTATGCGGATCCAGCCTGTACGGATCATGGCACATAAAATCAGACGCCATCCCGAAAGATATAACAAATAGATTTACGAACCAACGTCCATTTTGGGAACTCTATGCTGGGAATCAACGTCAGGGGTCACAAAAAGGAAAATTGTTTTCATACTGTAGAACTCTGTCCATTTCTCGCAGGGAAAAAGATAAGTTGGTTCCATTTTAACACTTTTTTTCTATTTGTCAATATATTTTACTCAATTTTAACTTGTTTATTCTATTTTTATAAAATTGTGACCAATTCGTGAATTTATGACAATTCCTCCGCAATGGCCTTCAGCTTCCGCAGCCGATGATTGACGCCGGATTTGCCCACCGGAGGGTCCAGCAGCTCCCCCAGCTCCTTCAGCGGAAGATCCCGGTGCTCCAGCCGCACCTGCGCCATCTGGCGCAGCGGCTCCGGCAGGCTGTCCAGCCCTCGCATGGCCTGGATTTTTTCAATATCCCGCACCTGCTCCACCGCGGCGGACACGGTCTTGTTCAGGTTGGCGGTCTCACAGTTCACCTGCCGGTTGACGCTGCCGCTGATCCCCCGCAGAATCCGAATGTTCTCCAGCTCCATCAGGCTTACATGGGCCTCCATCACGTTCAGCAGGTCCGCAATACCGTTTCCCTCCTTCACATAGACCACCTGGTACCGCTTCCGCTGCACAATCTTGGCATCCACGTCAAAGGAGAGGATGGTTTTCCGCAGCTGCTCCGCCTTCTCCCGGTTGCCGCACACAATCTCAAAATGGTAGGATTTCTCCGGATTGCTGATGGAACCGGCGCTTAAGAAAGCACCCCGCAGAAATGCCCGGCGGCAGCAGCTGCGCTGAAGGATCCGGTTGTCCACCGGCATCTCCAGCTCCCGCAGCACCCCGTTTTCCTGCAGGAATTTGGAGGCCTGCAGAATCCGCTCCGCATTCTCATGGCCCCGCACCGCCAGGGTATAGACGTGGCTCTTCTTCCACTCACCGTTTCCCATGACCGAGACATCCGGCTGCACCTGGAAAATCCGGCCCAGCAGGGCAAAGGCCTTTCGGGCCACCAGCGGATTTTCGCTCTGCAGAATCAGAAAAAGGCGGCCGTCCGTCCGCACGGAAACCCGCCCGCAAAAGCTGATGATTGCCGTCAGCTCCCCAATCTGGCAGTGCCGGGCACTGCTTGTATGCTTTTCCAGCTCTTCTTTGACCCGCAAGGAAAAGGACATCTTAAAATTCCCCCAGACATCGAACTTCCAGCTCCAGCTCCACGCCAAAGCGCTCCCGCACCTGCTCCGCCACCTGGCGGCACAGCTCCCGGATCTCCGCCGCCGTGGCGCCGCCCCGGTTGATTACAAATCCGCAATGCTTCTCGGAAACCTGGGCGCCGCCCACGGAGAAGCCTGCAAGCCCCGCATCCTGAATCAGCTTGCCCGCAAAGTATCCCGCCGGGCGCTTGAAGGTGCTGCCAGCGCTGGGATACTCCAGGGGCTGCTTCTCCCGGCGCCGGACCATCAGCGCCGCCATCTCGTCCCGGATTTCCGCCGGATCCCCCGGCTGCAGCTGAAATTTTGCCGCGGTAATCACGTACCCCCAGGTCTGGGCAGCGCTGGTCCGGTATCCCAGCTCCATCTGCTCCGCCGGAATCCAACGGATCCGGCCCGCCGGATCCAGCACCTGTACCTCTGCCAGCACATCCTTCATCTCCCGGCCGTAGGCCCCGGCGTTCATAAACACCGCGCCGCCCAGGCTTCCCGGAATGCCGGCGGCAAAGGCCAGGCCCGCCAGTCCTGCCTGGCAGGCATACCGGGCCAGGGCAGCCAGGGAAATCCCCGCCTCCCCCCAAATCTGTGTCCCCTCGGTACGCCAGTGGGACAGCCGCTCCCCCAGGTGAAGAATTACCCCCGGATACCCTTTATCCCCCACCAAAAGGTTGCTTCCCCGCCCCACAACGGAATAGGGGATGTGTTCTCTGCGGCACAGCGCCGCCAGCGCCGCCAGCTCCGCCGCGCTTCCCGGCTCCGCCCACACGGCGGCAGGGCCGCCCACCTGAAACGTGGTGTGGCGGCTCATGGGTTCCTGTGTCCGTAATTCTGTCCCCGGGGCCGCCTGCCGCAGCCATTCCACCCAATTTTCCATGCTCGTCTCCTACTATTTTGTGTTCCGCTCCATATTGGCCTGGAAGCGCTTGTACAGCTCCTGCACCGCGTCGTAGCCCATCTTTTTCTGCCGGAAATTCACCGCGGCAGACTCCACGATCACCGCCAGGTTCCGTCCCGGGCGGACCGGTATGGAATAACAGATCACCTTGTTTCCCAGATATTCCACATACTCCTCGTTGGTCCCCATGCGGTCGTAAACCTTGGCCGGATCCCAGTCCTCCAGGCGGATAACCAGATCCACATTCTGCTCATATTTGACGCTCTCCACACCGAAGAGGGTTTTCACATCTATGATTCCTATGCCCCGCAGCTCAATAAAATGCCGGGTCACCTCCGGGGCAGAGCCAACAAGCCGCTCCTCGCTGACCCGCCGCAGCTCCACCGCGTCGTCCGCCACCAGCCGGTGGCCCCGCTTGACCAGCTCCAGCGCCGTCTCACTCTTGCCGATGCCGCTTTCCCCGGTGATCAGCACGCCTTCGCCGAAGACATCCACCAGCACCCCGTGGATCACAATGGTAGGGGCCGTCCGGTCCTGCACATAATGGAGGATTCGGGCGTACAGGTCCGGGGTGGCCCGCTCGCTGGCCAGCAGCGGGATGTTGGCCTTCCGGGCGGCCTCCAGGATCACCGCATCCGGCTTGTGGCCCCGGCAGAACACCATGCAGGGCACCGCAAAGCTAAACAGCTTCTCAAAAATCATCTTCTTCCGCTGGTCGTCCAGGATGTCCAGATACGCCATCTCCACATTTCCCATCAGCTGCACCCGGCAGTAGTCAAAATGCTCAAAAAACCCGGCCAGCTGCAGCGCTGGACGGTTGATAATCCCCTCCGCCTTCAGCATGTGATGATCCAGGTCCATCTCCGGCGTCAGGTTTTCCAGCTTCATGGCCCGGGCCAGCTGGCCTACACTGATCTGCTCCATACCATATCCTCCTCCGTCATCCCATCTCTGCCCATTTGTTTTGTTATTCTTATCTTACCACAAATCCACGAGGCCGGAAAGCCGCAAATCCGCTCCACCATCTTCCTTTGCCCTGCGCCGCCGCGCCCTCACGGCTTGGCGGAGGCATTCTCCGCCGGCGACTCTGTGGGGATCTCCCCCTCGTGGAAAAAGGCGTACACCATCTCCGCCACGCCCCGGTTCATCTCCGGCAGCGCCGCAATATCCTCCACCGTAGCCGCCCGCATGGCGTCTATGGTTTTAAACTCCCGCATCAGCGCCTTCCGGCGCACCGGACCCACTCCGGGGATATCGTCCAGCACCGAGTGGATCTGTGCCTTGCCCCGGAGGGAGCGGTGATAGGTGATGGCAAAGCGGTGGGCCTCGTCCTGGATCCGGGTGATCAGCTGGAACGCCTCGGAATGCCGGTCCAAGGGCAGCTCCTGATTCTGGTAGTACAAGCCCCGGGTCCGGTGGTTGTCATCCTTCACCATGCCGCAGACCGGTATGGACAGCCCCAGGTTTCGCAGCACCTTCTCCGCAATGTTCACCTGCCCCCGGCCGCCGTCCATAAGAATCAGGTCCGGGAACTGGCTGAAGCTGCCGTAGGCTTCCTCCATCCCCTGTTCCCGCAGCAGCTGCACCTCCTCCAGGCCGTGGGAATACCGGCGGGTCAGCACCTCCTCCATGGAAGCGTAGTCGTTGGCCCCCTGGACCCAGTGGATTTTAAATTTCCGGTAATCGTTGCGCTTGGGGCGCCCGTTTTCATAGACCACCATGGAACCCACCGACTCAAAGCCGCTGATGTTGGAAATGTCAAAGGCCTCCATCCGGTGGACGCCGGAAAGGCCCATCAGCGCTTCCAGCTGGTGGACCGCCCCCATGGTCCGGGCCTCCTCCCGCTTCACCTTCTCCCGGTCCTGATGCAGAACCAACGCCGCATTTTTGGCCGCCAGCTCCACCAGCCGGTGCTTCTCTCCCCGTTTGGGCGTCGCAATGGACACGCGGTGACCGCTCTTGGCCCCCAGCCACTGCTCAATCAGCGCCGCGTCCGGCAGCTCCTCCGGCACAAAGATCTCCCGGGGGAAGAAGGGGGTCCCGGAATAGAACTGCTTGACAAAATCAGACAGCACTTGGCTGGCTGTATCCCCCTCGGCCACCTGCACATGGAAATGCTCCCGGCCAATGAGCCGCCCCTCCCGGATAAAGAACACCTGGACAATCCCATCTTCCTCTTCCATAGCCAGGGCCACAATATCCCGGTTTTCGCCGCCGCTGTCCGTGACCTTCTGCTGCTGTTCCGTCCGCTGCACGCTGTACAGCAGCTCCCGGTAGGTGGCCGCCGTCTCAAAGTCCAGCGTTTCCGCCGCCTCCTGCATTTTTTCCTTCAGATGCCGCTGGATGGGGGCAAAATTCCCCTTTAAAAACTCCTGGGCCTTGTCAATGGACTCCCGGTATTTTTCCTGGCTGATATACCCCTGGCAGGGAGCGTCACACTGGTGAATGTGGTAGTTGAGGCAGGGCCGCTCTTTGCCCGTATCCTCCGGAAGATGCCGCCGGCAGGTGCGGATCCGGTAGAGCTTGCGCACCAGGCGGATGCTGTCCTTCACCGCCCCCACATCCGTGTAGGGGCCGTAATACTTGGACTTGTCCTTCTGGATGGTCCGGGCCAGGAGGATCCGGGGGAATGCCTCCTCCACCGTCACCCGGATGAAGGGGTAGCCCTTGTCATCGGTGAGCATGGTGTTGTATTTGGGGCGGTGCTCCTTGATCAGGTTGCACTCCAGGGCCAGGGCCTCGGTCTCCGAATCGGTGACAATGAATTCAAACCAGGCAATCTGGCTGACCATCCGCAGGATCTTGGAGGATTTGTTGCCGCCGCTCTGAAAATACTGGCGCACCCGGTTTTTCAGGTTCACCGCCTTGCCCACATAGATAATGCGGTCGCCGGAGTCGTGCATCAGGTACACGCCCGGCCGGTCCGGCAGCTTTTTCAGCTCCTCCTTGATGTCAAACATCTGCGCCCTCCTTTCAAAGGGGCTGTTGCAGAACCTCTGCAGCAGCCCCCGCGGTTATCCCTTTTCTTTTCCGGTTTTCCCTCAATCTTCTGCCGATGGATCTTCCGTCTCCGGCGTGCTCTCCGCCGGCATATTTTCCGCCTCCGGCCCAGGCTCCTCCGCCGGCAGGTTCTCCGTGGAAGATTCCTCCCCAGGCGCCGCTGCCTCCGCAGCCTCCTCCGCCTGGACCTCCCCCAGGATCTTCATGAACTCCTTGCCGGTGATGGTTTCCTGTTCAATGAGGAAGCCGGCAATCCGCTCCATGGCCTTCCGGTTGGCACCAATGATCTCCTTGGCCCGGACATAAGCCTCCTTCAGCATCTCCATGACCACCTGATCCACCCGGGCCGCCGTAGTATCCCCGCAGTTGAGGACAGAGCGGCCGTCCAGGTACTGGCCCTCGATGGTCTCCAGGCCCATGAGCCCGAACTCCTCGCTCATACCGAACCGGGTGACCATGGCCCGGGCCATCTTGGTGGCCTTCTCAATATCGTTGGAAGCGCCGGTGGACACGGACTCAAAGAAGAGCTCCTCGGAGGCACGGCCCGCCAACAGCGTCACCAGCTCTGCCTCCAGCTCCACCTTGGTCATCAGGAACTTTTCCTCCTCCGGGGTCTGCATCACGTAGCCCAGGGAGCCCATGGTCCGGGGGACAATGGTGATCTTCTGCACCGGCTCCGTGTGCTTCTGCAGCGCCGCCGCCAGGG